>NZ_JBJEFJ010000137.1:0-37923 GCF_051873915.1 Pradoshia sp. | reverse complement strand
AAGAAAAAACCTTCTCATCCGCCAAATAAAAAAGATGCCTTTCTACTACAGAAGGCATCTTTTTTTGAAATAATCATTACTTCTTTAATGAAAGCACAAGTTCTTCATCTGGTGTCACATAATATGTTGTTTGATTATCATAGGTGACGAATCCTGGTTTTGCGCCGGCTGGTTTTTTGACATGTCTGATTAAGGTTGAGTCAACTGGTACCTGGCTTGATTGGCGTGCTTTGCTGAAGTAGGCAGCGAGGGTGGCCGCCTCTTTGATTGTCTGGTCCGATGGTTCGGCATCCCGGATGACGACATGGGAGCCTGGGATATCCTTTGTATGGAACCAGAGGGCATTCTTTGGTGCAAGCCGGTTGGTCAGGTATTCATTTTGCTTGTTGTTTTTACCGACGAGAATTTCGGTGCCGTCACTTGAGACATAGGTGTCGAGTGTTGGCTTCAAGTCTTTTTTCTTGCTGCCTTTTTTGCTGACGCGCTTCTTGACGTAGCCGCCTTCCTCGAGTTCCTCGCGAATCTCCAATAAGTCCCTTGGGGAAGCGGTGTTCATTTGGTGAATGAGATTATCGAGATAATCGATTTCTTTTTTCGTGAGCTCGATTTGTTCGTTTACATAGCTTACGGATTTTTTCGCCTTTTGGTATTTGGCGAAATATTTTTGAGCATTCTCGGATGGTGTAAGCCGTTCGTTCAACTCAATCGTGAGGCTCGGCTGGTTTTCATCATAGAAGTCGATAACCTCTGCTTGCTTCATGCCTTTTTTCAAGGCGTATATATGGCTTGTGATCAGCTCGCCGTATTTCTTGAAGATTTCTGCCTTTTCAGAATCAGCAAGTGTTTCCTCGAGCTTTAGCAATTTCTTCTCATTTTTTTCTTTTTCGTTTTGCAGGAGACGTTCAAGGTCATGGGCTTGCTGTTTAACGCGGTCCCTGTCTGCCTTTTGGAAATAGAAGCGGTCGAGGAGCTCGCTTAATGAGTCATAATGCTTTTTTGAGCCTTTTACATGTTCTAGATCAAGGAGGTAGAAGGCTTCCTTCGGCCCGCCGGTGATTAAGGTTGGTTCATATTGATGGGAATCAATCTGCTCCATTACGCTTTTGAAGCTTTCGGGAAGTGTTTCCCTGTTTACCAATCCTGCTCGATACGTAATCTCCTTGGCGAGGAGTGGGGACATCCCTTGAAAGGTTGAAACAAGCTGTTTGTCTAATCGCCCGGCAAAATAATCAAGGTGGGTTAATCCCTTCTCCATGTCTGTCAATGGGCTGAATTTATCCTGCTCAGGCGGAAGAACATATGGGTGGCCAGGCAGCAAGGTCCGGTAGCTGTTTAAGGATGGGGGAACATGCTTGATGCAATCAATGATCATGTTCTTTTCCTCATCAACAAGGATGATATTGCTGTGTTTCCCCATAATTTCAATAATCAACAGCTTTGGAGCGAGATCCCCGATTTCGTTACGCCCATTGACCTTAAAGGTTATGAGCCTCTCAAGGCCCGGCTGTTCAATTCTTTCTATAAAATATCCTTCCAAATGCTTGCGAAGCAGCATGCAAAACATTGGGGCGTCTGTTGGGTTTTCATAGCTTTCTCCTGTCAGCTGAACACGCGCATAGCTTGGATGGGCAGAGAGGAGAAGCTTATGGTTTTCTCTTCCGGCTCTGACAACGAGAATTAATTCATTCTTATATGGCTGGTGAATCTTCGTAATTCGTCCGCTTTTGAGCGTGGCGGATAGTTCCTCCGTCATGGCTCTAGTGAAAAATCCGTCAAAGGACATGTCTAACACCTTCTTCATTATGGCAGCTGTGTATCTGCCAGTCTCTTTAAATTTCTATAGCCTAACAAGTATAGCATTTTTCGGGACAACTCTGAATAAACATGTACAAAAGTAAGTCATTCGGATTGTAGAAGGAGGTTGTACTCGTTACATGAAGTTGGTAGAAATGGACAAAGAACAGTTACAATCCGCTTTTAATGTCGATATGAAAAAGGGATTGAGCCATCAGGAGGCAAAGAAACGCTTAAAGCAATACGGACAGAATGAACTGGCAGAGGGTGAGAAGCAGTCTGCGCTCATACTGTTCTTCAATCAATTTAAGGATTTCATGGTTTTAATCCTGCTTGCGGCCACCCTGGTGAGCGGGTTGCTTGGAGAGTATGTTGATGCCATTGCGATTATCATGATTGTGCTTGTTAACGGATTTTTGGGTTTTTTCCAAGAACGGAAGGCAGAGAAGTCTTTATCTGCGTTAAAGGAAATGGCAGCGCCGCAAATGATGGTGCAAAGGGATGGTTTATGGACGAAGGTTCAGGCTAAGGACTGTGTTCCGGGAGATATCGTTAAATTTGTCAGCGGTGACCGGATTGGCGCAGATATCCGCATCACGAAGGCGCAAAGCCTGGAGGTGGAGGAGTCTGCCTTAACCGGTGAATCTCTTCCGGTTATGAAATCGGAAGGTGCAATGGTAAAGGAAAGCGCAGGTATTGGTGATCAGGTGAATATGGCCTTTATGGGAACGCTCGTGACGAGAGGGTCTGGCGAGGGAGTGGTTGTTGCAACCGGGATGAAAACAGCGATGGGACAGATTGCTGATTTACTGCAGAATGCCCAAAGTCAGCAAACTCCGCTGCAAATTCGGCTTGAGCAATTAGGGAAGATCTTAATTGTGGCTGCCTTGTTCCTGACCTTATTAGTGGTTGGTATTGGCGTTTTGCAAGGAAATAATTTATATACAATGGTTCTTGCCGGAGTATCACTCGCTGTTGCGGCTATTCCAGAAGGATTGCCAGCCATTGTCACGGTTGCTCTCTCGCTCGGCGTGCAGCGTATGATTCGAAAAAATGCCATTGTGCGCAAGCTGCCTGCGGTTGAGACGTTAGGGTGTGCATCGGTTATTTGTTCAGACAAAACCGGGACCATGACCGAGAATAAAATGATGGTGACAAGGCTCTGGATTGGCGGCCGGGATTGGACGGTTACCGGTAAGGGGTTTGAACCTTCAGGTGAGTTTGAATGCTTGCAGGGAAGCACGGATGACACAGAGGTCAGGCAGCTTTTGACTTACGGAATTCTTTGTAATAATGCTGAACTGAAATTAAAGAAAAAGAATTATTATATAGAAGGCGATCCGACTGAAGGGGCCATGCTTGTTGCAGCTATGAAAAAAGGAATCGATCGTCAGCTTCAATTCGAGAATTATCAGCTATTAAAGGAATTTCCGTTTGAATCTGAGCGGAAGCTGATGAGTGTAATGGTTAAGGATGCGAATGGCAGGCAATTTGTCATTACAAAGGGAGCCCCGGATGTGCTGCTTGGCCGATGCGGCTCTGTACAAATGAATGGGCGCATGCAGCGGATGGATGAGAAGATGCTATCAACCATTATGGCCTCAACAGAGCAAATGGCTGAACAAGCCCTGCGAACGATTGCGGTTGCTTATAAAAGTGTTCCTGCCAATACGGCGATCCTTGATGAGAATGATGCGGAATGTGAACTCGTTTTCCTTGGATTGCAGGGAATGATGGACCCGCCGAGGGCAGAGGTGGCCCAGGCTGTTCAGGAATGCCGGGATGCGGGAATCAAGACGGTGATGATTACAGGCGACCATATGATAACCGCAAAGGCAATAGGAGAGAACCTCGGCATTTATCGAAAAGGCGACAGAGTCATTTCTGGAGCGGAATTGGACAAAATGTCAGCTGAGGACCTGACGGAGGTCGTGGAGGAAACATCCGTGTTTGCACGCGTGTCTCCGGAGCATAAGCTGAAGATTGTATCTGCATTCCAGGAAAGAGGCCATATCGTCGCAATGACGGGAGATGGCGTCAATGATGCTCCGGCAATCAAGGCAGCTGATATTGGCATTGCGATGGGGATTTCTGGTACAGATGTTGCAAAGGAGACCTCCTCTTTAATTCTCTTGGATGATAATTTCGCCACGATTAAGGCAGCGATTAAGGAAGGGCGGAATATTTACGAAAATATTCGAAAGTTCATCCGTTATTTGCTCGCCTCAAATGTTGGGGAAATCTTGGTCATGTTGTTTGCCATGATCATCGGGCTGCCGCTTCCACTCTTGCCAATCCAAATTTTATGGGTCAATCTCGTAACAGATGGGTTGCCGGCAATGGCACTTGGGCTTGATCAGCCGGAGGAAAATGTAATGAAACGTCCGCCGCGGCACCCGAAGGAGGGGGTATTTGCCAGAGGACTTGGCTGGAAGATTATCTCGAGGGGATTTTTGATTGGTTCGGCGACCTTGCTGGCATTTGTGACGGTCTATAAGTCAAATCCGGATAATCTCCAATATGCCCAGACGGTTGCCTTCGCCACTTTAGTGCTAGCACAGTTGATCCATGTATTCGACTGCAGGAGCGAGAAGTCGATCTTCTCACGCAATCCCTTTGGGAACAAGTACCTCGTGTGGGCTGTGCTCTCCTCTATTGCGTTAATGGTCGTCGCGCTTTATTATCCGCCGCTTCAGGCAGTGTTCCATACCGTCTCGATTGAACCTCGGGATTGGCTCTTGATTGTTGGTATGGCATCGATTCCAACTTTTTTGCTGGCTGGAACATTTTATGTAAGTAAATCGAAATAAATTGTGATATAATTTTTAAGGTAGTAGAGGGTTCTCTATTACCTTTTTATTTTTATATGGTTTCATTTTAGATAGTGAAACGGTGTAGATTGGAGCTGTTGCTAAATGATCTTAAGCATGACTGGTTATGGAAGAGCAAAAAACGAAGATGATACATTGGCTATTACTGTAGAGATGAAAAGTGTCAATCACCGTTTTTTTGAGTGCAGTATCCGATCGCCTCGACAATTAATGATGTATGAAGACAGAATGAAAAAGATTATTCAGCAAAAGTTACAAAGGGGTAGAATTGAAGTCTTTATCAGCCTCCAAGGAGAAGGGGCTGTTAAGCGGGTTGTAACGCCTAACTGGGAACTAATGGACCAGATTATGAATATATCATCTGAATTCAACAGCAGGTTCAGCGCTTTTACAGAAACGAAGCTGACCGACCTGCTCCAGCTTGAGCACTTCATTCAGATAGAGGAAAAAGAACAGGACAACTCAAGTCTCGAAGGCTTGCTGTTGAAGACTGTGGAAGAAGCAGCCGCACATCTATCCTCCATGAGGGAGAAGGAAGGCCAATTTCTAAAACAGGATTTATTGGGACATTTACAAAAGCTTCAGGGGGAACTTGAGGTTGTCGAAAGGCTTGCTCCGACTGTGCCGAAAGCTTATGAAGCACGATTGAAGCAAAAACTTGAAGAAGCTGTCGGGGATGCTTATGATAAAAATAGGCTGCTGACTGAGATTGCTTTGTTTACGGATAAAGCGGATATACATGAAGAAATCTCAAGGCTGAAAAGCCATATTGTCCAATTTGCTGAGGGTCTGGAGGCATCCGGTCCTATTGGAAGAAAGCTTGATTTCATCATCCAGGAAATGAATCGTGAAACCAATACAATTGGTTCTAAGGCAAGTGATTCAGGCATCGCAAAAGAAGTGGTCGAAATGAAGGCGATTCTTGAGAAAATGAAAGAGCAAGTCCAAAATGTAGAATAAACAGAGTTTATGACCATACATACAAGCAAACAATAGGGATGGAGGCTAATCAATGTCAATCAAATTAATCAATATCGGTTTTGGGAACATCGTTTCCGCCAATCGTATTGTAACCATTGTTAGTCCGGAGTCGGCACCTATAAAGAGAATTATCCAGGATGCAAGGGATAAAGGCTCATTAGTGGATGCCACGTATGGAAGAAGGACGCGCGCAGTCATCATTACAGATAGTGACCATGTCGTCTTATCAGCTGTTCAGCCGGAAACGGTAGCAGCAAGATTACATGATCGAGATGAAAGCGTGTCGGAAGGATAGGTGAAAGTGTTGGAAGAAAAAGGATTATTAATCGTATTATCGGGGCCATCAGGTGTTGGAAAAGGAACGGTAAGAAAAGCCATCTTTGACCAGCCTGATGTTAATTTTGAATATTCTATCTCAGCGACCTCCCGTAAGCCTAGGGAGGGAGAGGTTCATGGGGTTGATTATTTCTTCAAAACGCGTGAGCAATTTGAAAACATGATTGCCAATGATGAACTGCTTGAGCATGCTGAATATGTTGGCAATTATTATGGCACTCCGATTGAGTACGTTAAGAAGACCTTGGAGGAAGGAAAGGACGTCTTCCTTGAGATTGAAGTACAAGGGGCAAAGCAAGTTAGAGAGAAATTCCCGGATGGGCTGTTTATTTTCCTTGCGCCTCCAAGTCTGAAGGAATTGGAGAACCGCATCGTGACAAGGGGAACGGAAACGGATGAGTTAATCCGCAACCGCATGAAAGCTGCTCGTGAAGAAATTGAAATGATGAACCTATATGATTATGTGGTCGAAAATGATCGTGTCGAGCATGCATGTGAGCGAATCAATTCTATTGTTGTTGCTGAGCATCTCCGCCGTGAACGTGTGGAAAAACGATATCGAAAACTATTGGAGGAAGAAAAATAATATGTTATATCCATCTATTGACGCATTGTTAACGAAAATTGATTCAAAGTATTCTTTAGTATCTGTGGCAGCTAAGCGTGCCCGCTTCTTACAGGAATCAGGCGAGCCTTCTAGAATCGCAAAGCCGGTTTCACATAAATATGTCGGCAAAGCGCTTGAAGAAATCCATTCAGGCGACCTTACCTACAAAGTTGTTTCAGACGAAGTTCTAGATTATTGATATAACAGAAAGAAAACAACCTTACAGCTTCTGAAGGTTGTTTTTTTTGCTGGCAGTAATACCGTGCACCGTTTATAGTAAAGAATAATAGGAATAAGTTTGCGGGAAAAGCATTTCCCGCTTTTTTTAGAAGACTGTACGGAAAGCCCGTATAAAGCTGGGTGAACAGCCGGGAAGCACAGTCTGCAGAATAGTTGATGGCGGAGGGAAAGAAATGCTGAAAGATAAGAAAATCCTTTTGTTTGTTACCGGCGGAATTGCCGTTTATAAAGCAGCGACCCTAACGAGCAAGCTTGTGCAGGCAGGGGCAGAGGTTAAGGTTGTTATGAGTGAATCTGCCATGAAGTTTGTCACACCGCTCACGTTTCAGTCCTTGTCTAGAAATGACGTCTTCTTTGACACATTTGATGAAAAAATCCCTGGGAAGATTGCTCATATCGATTTGGCTGATTGGGCAGATGCTGCTGTTATTGCTCCTGCGACAGCCAATATCATTGGGAAATTGGCGAACGGGATTGCAGATGATATGGTGTCTACCATTCTGCTTGCTGTAACGGCTCCACTTTTCATTGCACCAGCGATGAATGTCCATATGTATGAGCATAAGGCAGTGCAGCGCAATATGAATCGCTTGCGTGAGGATGGCTATTCCTTTATTGAACCGAATGAAGGATATCTGGCCTGTGGTTATGTCGGAAAAGGCAGGCTGGAGGAGCCGGAGGCCATTGT
Source organism: Pradoshia sp. (assembly GCF_051873915.1). Lineage (NCBI taxonomy): Bacteria > Bacillati > Bacillota > Bacilli > Caryophanales > Bacillaceae > Pradoshia > Pradoshia sp. Next base: position 30,446 of record NZ_JBJEFJ010000137.1, on the reverse strand, counting down.
CGAAGTGCTGAGCGCGCACTTTGATCCAGGTACACGTCCTTTATATGGGAAAAGGATCCTTATTACGGCAGGACCGACCCGAGAGAAAATTGACCCAGTCCGATATGTATCTAATTATTCAACAGGAAAGATGGGCTATTCTCTGGCAGAGGCAGCGCTGAAGATGGGGGCTGAGGTCACCGTGGTAAGCGGTCCAGTTACCGTCATACCGCCGTCTGGCGCCCGAGTCATTTCAGTTGAGAGTGCATTGGAGATGTATGAGGCAGTCATGGAGGAAATGACAAAAGCAGATATTATCATCGGCACAGCCGCTGTGGCAGATTATAAACCGCTTCAAGCAGCAAGCCAGAAGGTCAAGAAGCAGGATGGAGATATGAGCCTGGCGATGACCAGGACGAAAGATATTCTAGCGGAAGCCGGGAGACGAAAAAACGGACAAATTCTAATCGGTTTCGCTGCGGAAACGAATAATGTGGAAGAGTACGCCAAGAAAAAGCTTGTGAAGAAGAATGCGGATATGATTGTGGCCAATGATGTCATGAAAGAGGGAGCAGGCTTTGGCACAGACACAAATATTGTGACACTTTACAAGAAAGATGGCACCTCAGTGGAATTGCCGTTAATGAGCAAGCTTGAGACTGCAGAGGCAATTCTGAATGAAGCAGCCAGGATGGAACCCATCGAGGCAAATGTGTAATGATAGCTGAAGTCATTGTCGATGTGCCGGCCCAGCAAACGGACCGGCCTTTTGATTACCGTGTCCCCGATAAATGGGCCGGAATGATTCAAGAAGGCATGAGGGTTACAGTACCATTCGGACCGCGTAAGCTGCTTGGTTTTGTGGTGAGACTGAAGGAGACCTCTGAGTTTAAGGCGTTAAAGAGTATCAGCGGTCTTCTAGATATAGAGCCAGCTCTGAATAAAGAGCTCCTTGAACTCGGGCATTGGCTGGCTGATGAGACGATGTGCTTTAAGATCTCCGCCTTCCAAGCAATGCTTCCGGCAGCCATGAAGGCGAAATATGAAAAGCAAGTCAGGCTCTCAAGGGGCATGTCAGCAGCAGATCTGCTGCCGGAGCTCCAGTCTGCCTTTCAAAAAACAGGAACCGTTAAATGGGATGATGTCCAAAATGATGCGTTATTGCCGCTCATAAAAGCTGAAATGGACCGTGGAGTGCTAGAGCTCTCCATCAAAGTCAGCAATAAAGGAAATGTAAAAAAGGAAAAATATATTAAGCCTCTGCTCGACCGGGACGGCCTGATAAATCAGCTGAATGCAACGGCCAAAACCGCTAAGAATCAAAGGCTTGTGCTGAATTATTTCTTAGAGAACAACGAGGAGGTCTCCCTGTCAAAAGTTTTGAAGGAGACAGGTTTATCCGGCTATTCAGCACTTAAACCGCTCGTCAATAAAGGTGTTCTTCACATGGAAGAACGAGAATCCTACCGGGATCATTATGACCAGCAGGAATTTGAGCCAGATGCTACCTTACCCCTGACAGAAGAGCAGCGTGGTGCAATGGGACCGATTGAGAGGGCTGTAGCGGAGAAAAGGAATGAAACCTTCCTGCTGTACGGGGTAACTGGAAGCGGCAAAACGGAAATCTATCTCCAATCCATCAAGCGCATTGTCGATCAAGGGAAAGAAGCCATTGTGCTTGTGCCGGAGATATCGTTAACCCCCATGATGGTTACACGCTTTAAACGCCGCTTTGGCAATTTGGTTGCCGTGTTACATAGCGGATTGTCCACTGGTGAAAAATATGATGAGTGGAGGAAAATTCAGCGTGGCGAGGTGAAGGTTGTCGTTGGGGCAAGATCTGCTGTATTCGCTCCGTTTACGAATATCGGCCTGATTATCATTGACGAGGAGCATGAGGGCAGCTATAAGCAGGAGGAGACACCGAGGTATCATTCAAGGGATGTCGCTTTGAAACGGGCAGGCCATCATCATTGCCCGGTTATCCTAGGCAGTGCCACTCCGTCGCTTGAAACCTTTGCCCGTGCAAAAAAAGGGGTATATACCTTGCTCACGCTGAAAAGCCGTGTCAATCAGCGGGCCTTGCCGGAAGTGTCTATCGTTGACATGAGGGATGAAATGAGAGGCGGGAATCGTTCTATGTTTTCTGAGCTTCTATTTGAGAAGCTGAAGGAGCGAGTGGAAAAAGGTGAGCAATCCGTCTTAATGCTTAATCGGCGCGGACATTCATCCTTTGTCATGTGCCGCAATTGCGGTTTGGTTGTTACTTGTCCGAACTGTGATGTGTCAATGACCTTCCACCGCGTCCAGTCACTCATGAAATGTCACTACTGCGGGCTGGAAGAGAGAGTGCCGGATGTATGCCCTGATTGTGGAAGTGACCATATCCGCTATTTTGGAACCGGTACGCAAAAGGTTGAGGAGGAACTTGGCAAACTGATGCCGCATGCAAGAGTCATCCGGATGGATGTTGATACAACAAGTCGTAAGGGAGCTCATGAGGCTTTATTGAAGAAGTTTGAGGATGGACAGGCTGATATTCTGCTCGGCACGCAAATGATTGCTAAGGGCCTGGATTTCCCGAAGGTAACGCTCGTCGGTGTTTTATCGGCTGATACAATGCTCCATCTGCCGGACTTCCGGGCATCTGAACGAACATTCCAACTGCTTACACAGGTGAGCGGACGTGCGGGCAGGCATGAGCTGCCTGGCGAGGTCGTCATCCAAACCTATACGCCAGAGCATTACAGCATCCAGCTCGCCGCCGAACAGGATTATGAGGGATTCTTCATGCGGGAGATGTTTCTAAGGAAGCAAAATGATTATCCGCCGTATTATTATATCGCCCTATTGACCGTATCTCATGAGGATGTGCTAAAGGCAATGGATACGGCAGATAAGATTACGACATTCATTAAGAGGAATGTCGGCCCGCATACAGTGGTGTTCGGACCATCTGCTTCTCCTATGTCCAGAATCAATAATAGATATAGATACCAATGTCTGATAAAATACAAGCGGGAACCGAAACTAACGGAAATCTTAAAAACATTAAATGAAACATATGGACGAAATGCTGCACAATCCGGTCTTCAACTGTCGATTGATGTGAATCCGTTTATTATGATGTAGAAAGAAGGAAAAAAGAAGTGGCTGTATTACCAATCGTGAAACATCCAGACAAGAGGCTGGAGACAACCTGCAAGAAGGTAGAGGTCTTTGATAAGAAATTAGCAAAGCTGCTTGATGATATGTACGATACGATGATTGAGGCTGATGGTGTAGGTCTTGCTGCTCCTCAAATAGGCAAAAATATTCAAGTAGCCATCGTTGATGTGGATGATGAATCTGGAACAATTGAATTGATCAATCCCGAACTCATTGAAAGTAATGGGAAGGATACGGATATAGAAGGGTGCTTGAGCTTCCCGGGAATTTACGGGGAGGTTGAAAGACCGACATTTGTAAAGGTTCAGGCACAGGACCGCTTTGGCAGATGGTGCGTGATAGAGGCGGAGGATTATATGGCAAGAGCGATTCTCCATGAGATGGACCATCTGGAGGGAGTGCTGTTTACCTCGAAGGTAAGCCGTTATGTGAGTGAAGAAGAGTTGGAAGGATATGAAGCAGAATGACAAGAATCGTATTTATGGGCACGCCGGATTTTTCCGTAGGCGTCTTGGAACGTTTAATTGAAGATGGGTATTCAGTTGTCGGGGTTGTTACGCAGCCAGACCGTCCTGTAGGCCGTAAACGTGTGCTGACACCGCCGCCAGTCAAGGTGACCGCCGAAAAGCATGGTATTCAAGTGCTTCAGCCTGAGAAAATCAGACTGGATGAAGAGGTCGATAAAGTATTGGCGCTTGAGCCAGATTTAATCGTGACAGCTGCATTTGGACAAATTCTGCCGAAACGTCTGCTTGAGGCACCTAAATACGGCTGCATTAACGTCCACGCGTCCTTGCTTCCAGAACTGCGCGGTGGAGCGCCTATTCATTATGCAATCATACAGGGGAAAGAGAAAACCGGCGTGACAATCATGTATATGGTGGAAAAATTAGACGCAGGAGACATGCTTGCAAAAGTAGAAGTGCCAATCGAGGAAACCGATCATACAGGAAGTCTGCATGATAAATTAAGCGCTGCTGGGGCAGAGCTGACTTCAAAGACAATTCCAGCCCTTTTAAACGGGGAAATCACTCCTGTGAAGCAGAATGAGGAAGACGCGACATTCGCTTCAAATATTAAACGGGAGCAGGAATTAATCGATTGGACAAAAACCGGCGAAGAGATTTATAACCATGTACGTGGTTTGCATCCGTGGCCAGTCGCCTATACTTTATTTAAAGGGAAAGTCATTAAGGTTTGGTGGACAGAAAAAGTATCCTCCACAAAGGCTGGCGAACCTGGAGAGGTGCTTGAACTTCTTAAGGATGGTATCCTTGTGAAGACTGGCAATCAAACAGCTATTAAGATTACGGAATTACAGCCTGCCGGCAAGAAAAGAATGAGCGCCGAGCAAATGCTAAGAGGTGCACATGATTTTGCGCCAGGAATGAAATTGGGAGAATAAAGAATGCCTCAAAAAAAGAATGTCAGGGAAATTGCCCTGGATATATTAACGGCTGTACAAAAGAATAAAGCATACAGCAATCTATCACTTAACCACGCGATTAAGGAATCGGAGCTATCTTCAAAAGATGTCGGCTTATTAACCGAACTTGTGTATGGCACGATTCAGCGTGAAATGACATTGGACTATTATATAACCCCATTTATCAAAAATCCTAAAAAAATGCAGCCTTGGGTACTGAGTTTATTGAAAATGACCGTCTTCCAGATGCAATACTTAGATCGCGTGCCAGACAGGGCAGCCATTCATGAAGCGGTCGAAATTGCGAAGAAAAGAGGCCATCGGGGTGTAGCATCGCTTGTGAACGGCGTGCTTCGTTCCATTCAGCGTGAGGGAGTGCCTGATATCTCAGCAATCAAAGACCCGCTTGAGAGGATTTCCATTTCAACAAGCCATCCGCTCTGGCTCGTGAAGCAATGGGCTCAGCAATTTGGTTTGGAGAAAACGGAACAAATGTGCGAGGAAAACCTGCATGCACCAGTTCAGACAGCAAGGGTTAATAGCCTGAAAACAACGAGGGAAGAGGTTCTGAAAATCCTTGCAGAGGAAGGATTTACGGCAGAGCCGAGCCTCTTGAATGAAGATGGTATCCGGTCCTTGCGCGGCAATCTGGCATTGTCTGATGCATATAAGAATGGACTGATCAGCATTCAGGATGAGAGCTCTATGCTTGTTGCCCACGCGGTTTCACCAAATGGAGAAGAGATGGTGCTGGACAGCTGTGCCGCTCCTGGCGGTAAAACAACGCATATGGGTGAGAGAATGGAGAATGAGGGGAAAATTATTGCCCTTGATTTGCATGCTCATAAGACAAAATTAATTGATGAACAGGCAATGAGACTTGGTTTGTCGAATATAGAGACTAGACAGATGGATGCACGAAAAATTGCAGAGTTTTTCGAGCCGCAAACATTTGATAAAATATTAGTAGATGCCCCATGCTCAGGCCTTGGTGTGCTGAAGAGAAAGCCGGATGCCAAATATACAAAAACAGAGGCAGACCTTCATTCTTTATCAGCCATCCAATTAACGATCCTAAGGAAAGTATCCGGACTCGTAAAGGCTGGGGGAACAATCACGTATAGCACATGCACGGTAGGCAGAGAAGAAAATGAAGCGATTATCGATGCCTTTTTAGAGGAGAACAAGGAGTTTGAACGAGACCTTACCCTTGCAAGTCGACTGCCTGAAGCTGTCAAGCCATATGTCAACGAGAACACTGTACAAATACTACCACAATATTTCGGAAGTGATGGATTCTTCATTGCTTCCATTCGAAGGAAGGCTTAATAATGGAACAATCAAAAGTGAAGGCAGTAAAGAAGCAGGATGAAAAGCCGTCAATCTACTCCTTGCAGCTAGATGAACTAAAAGAATGGCTCGAACAAAATGGCGAAAAGGCATTTCGAGCATCACAAATATATGAATGGCTATATGAGAAGAGAGTATCCTCCTTTGAGGATATGACGAATCTTTCAAAGGGTCTTCGCACCAAATTGGCGGAATCCTTTACCTTAACAACCTTAAACACGCTTATTCAGCAAACATCCAAGGATGGCACGATCAAATTCTTATTTGAGCTGCATGATGGCTACTCCATTGAAACGGTTCTAATGAGACATGATTACGGTAATTCAGTCTGTGTTACCACTCAGGTTGGCTGCCGGATTGGCTGTACGTTCTGTGCATCCACATTAGGCGGGCTGAAACGAAATCTTGAGGCAGGAGAAATCGTCGCACAGGTCGTAAAAGTACAGCAAGCGCTTGATGAGCTTGGTGAGCGCGTCAGCTCCGTCGTTATCATGGGTATTGGCGAGCCGTTCGATAATTACGATAATATGATGTCCTTCCTGCGCATTATCAATCATGATAAAGGGTTGAATATCGGTGCCCGTCATATTACGGTGTCAACGAGCGGAATTGTACCGAAGATCTATAAGTTCGCCGATGAGAAGCTTCAGATTAACTTTGCTATTTCCCTTCATGCGCCGAATACGGAGCTGCGAAGCAAATTAATGCCAATTAACCGGGCTTATAAGCTTCCTCAGCTGATGGAGGCTGTTAAGTATTATGTGGATAAAACAGGCCGGCGTATCACGTTTGAGTATGGTTTATTCGGCGGGGAGAATGATCAGGTTGAGCATGCGGAGGAATTGGCTGCCTTAATTAAGGGATTGAAATGCCACGTAAACTTAATTCCGGTCAACTATGTGCCGGAGAGAGACTATGTACGTACCCCGAAAGAGCAAATTAAACTATTTGAAGATACGCTTAAAAAGCATGGTGTGAACGTAACGACAAGAAGAGAACAAGGGCATGATATTGATGCGGCATGCGGACAGCTGCGTGCGAAGGAAAGGAAAGAAGAGACGAGGTGAAGGGATGAAGGCTGTTTTTAGGACTGACCGGGGAAAGGTTAGAGTGCATAATGAGGACCAAGGAGGGATCTTCTTTCGAGAAGAACCCTCTTATATGGCTTTTGCCATCATTGCTGATGGGATGGGCGGTCATCGAGCAGGAGATGTCGCAAGCGAGATGACTGTTTCTATCTTGAAGGAAGCGTGGGAGAAAACGGACCTTGATGAAGCGCCTGCTTCCATCGAATCATTTTTACAAGACCAAATTCAAATCGCTAATCGTGAGCTTCACCGCCATTCTCAGACACATGAGGAATGTGAAGGAATGGGAACGACCATTGTTGCGGTACTTTGCACCGAGCGGAGTGCAACAATTGTTAATGTGGGTGATTCTCGATGTTATTTGTTTAATGAAGATGGGTTTAAACAAGTTACGGAAGACCATTCTTTAGTTAATGAATTAGTGCGTTCCGGTCAAATATCCAAAGAAGACGCCGAGCATCATCCAAGAAAGAATGTCATCCTCAGAGCACTAGGTACAGAAGCAACTGTGGAGGTAGATGTCCGGACGATTGTGTTTGAGGAAGGGGATTTACTCCTCCTATGTTCGGACGGCCTTTCTGATAAATTATCAGAAGCAGAAATACGGGATATCCTTATGAGCGGCCAATCGCTTGATGAGATGGCAGATACGTTTATTCAAAGGGCGAATGATAATGGGGGAGAAGATAATATCACTCTAGCAATCCTTCTTCACAACTTTGAAAGTGAAAGAGGGTGAGTTGAATGTTGATAGGGAAAAGAATCAGCGGCCGTTATAAGATCATCCGCATGATTGGCGGCGGCGGCATGGCGAATGTATATCTGGCGAGAGATATGATTCTTGACCGTGATGTGGCATTGAAGGTTCTCCGGATGGATTTCTCTAATGATGAGGAATTCATCAAGCGGTTTCACCGTGAGGCACAATCGGCAACCAGTCTGACTCACCCGAATATTGTCAGTATTTATGATGTCGGTGAAGAGGACGGTATTTATTATATCGTGATGGAATATGTTGATGGCATGACGCTTAAGCAATACATCCAGGCTTTTTCTCCGATACCTGTAGAGAAAGCACTCGACATTATGAAACAAATTACGTCCGCTTTAGCGCTTGCGCACCAAAATCACATTGTACATAGAGATATCAAGCCTCATAATGTTTTGATCGATCATGAGGATAATGTGAAAATAACGGATTTTGGCATTGCGATGGCGCTGAGTGCGACATCTATTACTCAAACAAACTCTGTGTTGGGCTCTGTCCATTATCTTTCCCCAGAACAAGCGAGGGGCGGGATGGCAAACAAAAAGTCTGACATCTACTCCCTTGGGATCGTCATGTTCGAGCTGCTGACAGGCAGGCTGCCTTTCTCGGGAGAGTCGGCTGTTTCCATTGCTTTAAAGCATTTGCAGTCCGAGACACCGTCACCAAGAAGGTGGAACCCAGCTATTCCTCAAAGTGTAGAGAATATCGTCTTGAAAGCAACGGCTAAAGATTCCTTCCACCGTTATGCAAGTGTGGAGGAAATGGCAGAGGATTTGAATACGGCTCTCAACCCGGAAAGGCTGAATGAAAGCAAGTTTGTCATACCGGAAGATGATGATGTCACGAAAGCCATTCCAATTATCACGAATGATGAACTGTTCCAGAATCAGGATGAGACGAAGGTTATAGCTGAACAGGATGATACAGTCGCATCGGGTGCATCATCAAAAAAGAGCAGTGACGGCAAGAAGACCAAGAAGGACAAAAAAGAAAAAAAGAATAAGAAGGCAGATAAAGAGAAAAAGCCGAAGAAGAAACGAAGCTGGGTAAAGATTACGGCCATTATCTTTGGTATTATGGTTGTCTTGGCTGTTTTGGCCGTCCTATTCCTGCCCGGAATTCTGGCTGCGAAGGATGTAGAGGTCCCGGATGTTTCAGATACTCAACTGGACAAGGCCCTTTCCGCTTTGGGAGCATCAGGCCTTGAAATTGGTGAAGTCATCGAGAGAGAGGATGATGAAATCGAAGACGGCAATGTGATTAAAACGGAGCCAGAAGCAGGCAGCATCGTGAAGGAAGGCTCATCTGTCGATGTATACTACAGCATTGGGAAAAAGAAGGTTGAAGTGCTGAATTACATTGGGCGTGATTATGAGGACATTGAAAACCTGCTGGAAAACTTCGGCTATAAAGATATCGTTATTAATAAAGTGAATGATGAATCTGAGGTTGGAACGGTTCTAGAGCAGGAGCCTGGCAAGGGAGAGAGTGTTATTCCATCAGAGACGGTTTTGACGCTGACAGTATCCAATGGACCAGCCAAGGTGAATTTGAAAGACTTAACGGACTATACGAAGAAGGCATTGGATGATTATGCCGCAGATACAGGTCTAAGAATCACGTTCGCTGAGGAACAATACAGCGATTCCGTTCCTGCAGGCCAGGTTATTTCTCAATCTCCAGCAGCAGGAACTGCTCTTGAGGTGGGTTCCGAGGTGAATGTTGTTCTCTCTAAAGGAGCGGAAGAAATCCCGCCGCAGGAGGAGACGAAGGAAGTAACCATTACGTATGATGAAGAACTTGAAGGAACACCTCAGACAGTGACCATCTTAATTGAGGACCTTGATAATACGATGACAGAACCCGTAGAGACATTCGAAATAACGGAAACGGTTAAGAAAACCTTGCATTTCAGGATTCCGTACAAGGGACGAGCGGGGTATAAAATCATTAAGGATAACAGTGTGTATGACGAAGGCGTCATCAATTATTCCGGAAATGATTGAATAAAGGAGTGAATATATGCCTGAAGGCAAAATCATTAAAGCATTAAGCGGCTTTTATTATGTTATGGATGGTAACCAGATCATCCAGTGCAGAGGACGCGGTGTTTTCAGAAAGAAGAAGGTATCTCCTTTAGTTGGTGATATCGTTGATTTTCAAGCAGAAAACCCGACAGATGGCTATATCATGGAAATTAAGGAACGGAAGAATGAGCTAGTCCGTCCCCCTATCGCCAATATTGATCAAGCCATTCTTGTCTTTTCTGCCGTAGAGCCCGAATTCAGCCCTGGATTGCTTGACCGCTTTCTTGTGCTGGTTGAATCAAAGGCCATTGCGCCAATTATATGCATCAGCAAGGTAGATTTGTTGGATGAAGCTGGATTAACTCAGATTGAGGGATATGCAGAGCATTACCGGAATATCGGCTATAAGGTGATTCTTACCTCTTCCAATGAGGAAACAGGCGTTGCAGACCTAATGCCGTTTATCCACGGAAAAACATCCGTTTTTGCCGGCCAATCGGGTGTAGGAAAATCCTCTTTATTGAACGCTCTTGATCCGGAGTTGAATTTAAAGACAAACGAAATTTCTTCGCATTTAGGAAGAGGCAGACACACGACAAGGCATGTTGAATTAATCAATATTGGAGACGGCTTGATTGCCGATACACCGGGATTCAGTTCTCTAGAATTCACCGATATTGATGCGGTTGAGCTTAGTGATTGCTTCCCTGAGATAAGAGAAAAGAGTGCAGAATGCAAGTTCAGGGGATGCATGCATGTGAAGGAACCGAAATGTGCGGTGAAGGAAGCTGTTGAATCCGGTGAGATAGAGTCCTATCGATATGACCATTATCTGCAGTTCCTAGAGGAAATTAAAGATAGAAAGCCGAGGTATTAATTATGGTAAAGATTGCACCATCCATTTTATCAGCTGACTTTTCTAAATTAGGAGAAGAAATCAAGGATGTTGAACGCGGCGGGGCTGATTGGATTCATATTGATGTTATGGACGGGCATTTTGTTCCGAATATCACGATTGGTCCGTTAATTGTTGAAGCGATCCGTCCGATTACGAAGCTCACTCTTGATGTCCATTTAATGATTGATAATCCAGATCAATATATTGAAGCTTTTGCAAAAGCGGGTGCTGATTATATTACCGTTCATGCAGAGGCCTGCACACATTTGCACCGGACCATTCAGTTGATCAAGTCATTCGGCGTGAAAGCTGGTGTGGTGCTGAATCCTGCAACACCGGCTTCTGTGCTGGAATATGTGCTGGAAGAGCTTGATATGGTCCTTCTCATGACTGTCAATCCAGGCTTTGGAGGACAAGCCTTCATTCCATCAGTGCTCGATAAGATCGAACAAGTCCGCAGCATGATTGATGAGAAGGGATTGGCTGTTGAGATTGAGATTGACGGCGGTGTTAATCCTGAGACGGCAAGACAATGTGTCGAACGCGGGGCAACCGTGCTTGTGGCAGGTTCGGCTATCTATAACAAAGCAGACCGAAAACAGGCAATTGCCGATATTCGCGGATAAGGCGAAGATATAAGGAAGATAGAGTGAAAAATCACCGATGAAAGGGTGATCCGATTGGGCCGTTTGGCTTATGCCGGATCATCCTTTTTCTTCAGAAGGAGGAATTGATGTGAATATTCGAATTGTCGCAGGAGGACCAGAGGAGGGGCTGCCTGACCTGAAAGCAATCGCAGCCATGGAGGATAGGCAGCTCTGGTGCGGAGCCGACAGAGGTGCTTTGGTACTTGCTGAGAGGGGCATTGAGATGGAAGCAGCCTTTGGTGATTTTGATTCCGTTACGGAGGAGGAAATGGACACAATCCGTCAATTTGCCAAGGAAGTCTATCCATACCCGGCAAAAAAGGATGAGAGTGATCTTGAGCTTGCTGTTGAATGGGCTTATGGGTTAAACCCAGACAAGATAACCATTTATGGAGCTACAGGCGGAAGGATGGATCATGCCATGGCTAATATGATGCTTCTTGCAAGCGAGGAACACCTGAAGCAGCCGGTAAAGACAGAGCTTGTGGACAATCAGAATGAGATCTCCTTTTATGAGCCTGGGGTTTATACGATTCACGAACAAGAGAAGCGTTATGTATCCTTCCTGCCTATTAGTAAAGAAATATCCGGCATGACACTTACCGGCTTTTTGTATCCTTTGACAAATGATACATTAATCCGGGGCAGAACACGGTCAATCAGCAATCAATTAAATTCCCCTACCGGTACTTTTTCGTTTACCTCCGGCATATTAATGATGATAAGAAGCACAGATTAATATGCTCTAGATAGGCTAATAGCATTTATAGATAAGCCATTAATGCAGGATGAACCAGGAAAAGGATCAGTTTCAGGCTAGCATTAAGGAGGGACAGAATGAAATTTTATACGATTAAATTGCCCCGCTTTTTAGGCGGGATTGTCAAGGCTATGTTAGGAGCATTCAAGAAAGGATAAGGGATGGCGGGCTTTTTTGCCTGCCGGCCTTCGGAATTTATACACTGTTTCGCACCCGTCATTTTCATGAGGGTGTTTTTTTATGAGAAAGTTTTGTTCCTTAAGAGGGTTAATTTGGTGAATAGGGGAAAAATGAAAAAGCATCCTGCCTTGACAGGATGCTTTGTTTCGCTTGATTAAACGCGTTCAACTTTGCCAGATTTAAGCGCTCTTGCAGAAACGTATACTTTTTTCGGTTTTCCGTTTACAAGAATACGTACTTTTTGAACGTTCGCTTTCCATGTACGTTTGTTAGCGTTCATAGCGTGAGAACGGTGGTTTCCGGAAGTTGTTTTTCTACCAGTGATAACACATTTGCGTGCCATAGCCAAATTCCCTCCTTACGTGCTTATGTTAATGAGTTCTTTTAGTCGGTCTCTTCAAAAGATACCTTAATAATTTAACACACCTCCTGAGAGATTGCAATACAATTGGGACGGTCTTTCAAGAAAAAAGCCTTGACATAAGATTTTAACTTTGATTAATTGAAATAGGATAAAGACTTTCCATTCAAAAGTGATTATAGTAAAATGTTTTTAGCTATGGTTAACCTAAAGGGGGAATTAGTATGTCCATTGAAATGAGCACCAAATTCGGACAAATAGATATTTCGAATGATGTAGTGGCAATCATTGCAGGCGGTGCAGCGGTTGACTGCTACGGTATTGTTGGCATGGCATCAAAGAACCAAATTAAAGACGGACTTAGCGAAATTCTTCGTAAAGAAAACTTCTCCAAGGGAGTTGTGGTCAGACAAGAGGAAGATGAAATACACATTGATATGTATATCATCGTGAGCTATGGAACAAAAATCTCAGAGATTGCTCACAACGTACAATCTAAAGTGAAATATACGTTGAATCAAACTGTAGGACTATCGGTTGAATCCGTTAATATTTTTGTTCAAGGGGTTCGTGTGACGAATCCGTAATTTAAGGAGGAAATTTTAGTGGTTATAACATCTATTGACGGCAAAAGATTCGCCGAAATGGTCATACAGGGAGCAAACAGGCTTTCTGCCAACGCAAAATTAGTTGATGCGTTGAATGTCTTCCCTGTACCGGACGGAGATACAGGGACGAATATGAACTTGTCGATGACTTCTGGAGCGAATGAAGTTAGAAATAATGTGCAAGATCATATCGGAAAAGTAGGATCTTCCCTGGCGAAGGGTCTTCTAATGGGTGCGCGAGGCAACTCCGGCGTTATCTTGTCCCAGTTGTTCCGCGGATTTGCAAAGAACATTGAAGCGAAAGCGACGATTAACAGCAAAGATTTTGCACAAGCGTTCGAAGCTGGGGTAGAAACAGCTTATAAAGCGGTTATGAAGCCTGTTGAAGGTACCATTCTTACGGTTGCAAAAGATGCAGCTAAAGCTGGTATGACAGCTGCTGAGAAGGAAGAAAGCATTACAGCTGTTATGGAGGCAGTTCTTGCAGAAGCGAAGGCTTCCTTGAAGCGTACGCCTGATCTATTGCCGGTTCTTAAGGAAGTTGGCGTTGTTGACAGCGGCGGGCAAGGACTTGTATTTGTGTATGAAGGTTTCTTAGCAGAGCTAAGAGGTGAGAAATTAGCTGAAACACCAGATAGCAAGCCGAAAATGGACGAGCTTGTCAAGGCTGAGCATCATATGAGCGTTCAAGGCCATATGAAAACCGAAGACATTGAGTTCGGCTACTGCACAGAGTTTATGGTTCGCTTTGAGCCGGAGAAGATTGCAGAAAACCCATTCAATGAAGAAAAATTCCGTCAGGATTTAAGCCAGTTTGGAGATTCCTTGCTTGTTATCTCAGATGATGACATTGTAAAGGTTCATATCCATGCTGAGAATCCTGGAAATTGCTTGAATTATGGGCAAAAATACGGCAGCTTGATCAAAATCAAGGTTGAAAATATGCGTGAACAGCATTCCACGATTTTGAATGAAACAGATAACCAATTACGTGAGAATACAGTTCCTGCGCAAACAGAAAAGAAACCATTCGGCGTTGTTGCCATCGCCATGGGAGAAGGAATCGCTGACCTGTTCCGAAGCATCGGCGCTGATATTGTCATCGAAGGCGGTCAAACAATGAACCCGTCTACAGAGGATATCGTTAAAGCGGTTGAATCAATCAATGCGGACCACATCTATATCCTTCCGAACAACAAAAATATCATTATGGCGGCTAACCAAGCCTCTGATGTGAGCGAGAAGGCTGTAACAGTGATTCCAAGTAAAACAATCCCTCAAGGATTAACAGCTCTTCTTTCCTTCAACCCTTCTGCAGCTGCACAAGAGAATGAGGAATTGATGAACGAAGCTCTGCAAAATGTCGTGACTGGACAAATTACATTTGCTGTTCGTGACACAAGCATTGAAGGCCTTGAAATTGAGAAAGACGATTACATGGGTCTGATCGACGGCAAGATTAAAGTCAAAAATAAGGATCGAGTCGAGGCGGCAAAAGAAGTTCTAAGCACGATGCTGGATGACGCTGAGATTTTAACGATTCTATATGGTGAGGAAACTTCCGAGGATGAAGTTGATGCCCTTGTTGATTACTGCGGCGAAGAATACCCGGATCTTGAAGTAGAGGTCCATAATGGTAAACAACCGCTTTATTCCTATATTTTTGCGGCTGAATAAAAAGAGCATAATGTGGAAAAGAGAATAGAAGGGGTCTCGCCCCTTCTATTTCATTATGTACAGATATTTAAGATATTTATCGGATATCGTAGGAGGAGAGGATACACACATGAAATATAAAAGTGTCTTTGATATTATCGGTCCTGTCATGATCGGTCCCTCAAGCTCGCATACAGCAGGAGCTGCCCGTATCGGCCGAGTTGCACGCAGTCTATTCAATCGCCAGCCTGACTGGGCGGTTGTTTCCCTGTATGGATCATTTGCCAAGACCTATAAGGGACATGGGACAGATGTGGCCATCATTGCCGGATTGCTTGATTTTGACACCTCAGATCCCCGCCTGCCACAGGCATTGGAAATTGCCAAGAAAGAAAATCTGAAAGTGACATTTATTGAAGAAGAGGCCATTACAGATCATCCGAACACGGCAAGAATTCGCATGGGTGATAGTGAAGGAGAAATGGAACTGGTGGGAATCTCCATCGGCGGCGGGAAAATAGAAATCCTCGAATTAAACGGCTTCGAGCTGCGTCTCTCCGGCCATCATCCGGCCATCCTCGTTGTCCATGATGATAAATTTGGCGCCATTGCCAGTGTTTCCAATGTGTTGGCACGTCATCAGATTAATATTGGCCATATGGAAGTATCCAGAAAAGAGGTTGGAAGCACAGCCTTGATGACGATTGAAGTGGACCAAAATATCGGGCAGGACATATTGGATGAAATCACTCAACTAGACCATATTACAAGAGTAACGAAAATAGCTGATTAAAGGGAGGGTAATGGATGTTTCGCAATGTAGCTGAGCTGGTTGAATTAGCCGAAACGAGACAAGTGAAAATAGCTGAAGTGATGATTCAGCAGGAAATGGATGTGACAGGCAGATCGCGCGAGGAAGTCATCCAATTTATGGACCGCAACCTCA
Organism: Pradoshia sp.; assembly: GCF_051873915.1. Lineage (NCBI taxonomy): Bacteria > Bacillati > Bacillota > Bacilli > Caryophanales > Bacillaceae > Pradoshia > Pradoshia sp. Next base: position 14,583 of record NZ_JBJEFJ010000137.1, on the reverse strand, counting down.
CTGTCATGGAAGAAGCCATCGAAAGAGGCCTTAAAGGAGTTAAATCCCATTCAGGATTAACCGGAGGGGACGCGGTGCTGCTTCAAGAATATATTAAGAAGGGGAAAAGCCTTTCCGGCGAAGTATTGCTGGATGGAGTCAGCAAGGCGGTCGCGACCAATGAGGTAAATGCAGCGATGGGGACAATTTGTGCAACCCCGACAGCAGGGTCTGCCGGTGTCGTGCCAGGTACCTTATTTGCCGTTAAAGAGAAGCTGAACCCCACGAGACAGGAAATGATTGAATTTCTTTTCACATCAGGAGCATTTGGATTTGTCGTAGCCAATAATGCCTCCATTTCAGGAGCTGCCGGCGGATGCCAGGCTGAAGTAGGCTCTGCCTCTGGTATGGCCGCTGCGGCAATTGTGGAGCTTGCCGGAGGTACACCATCCCAATGTGCTGAGGCGATGGCAATCACGCTGAAAAACATGCTGGGTCTTGTTTGTGATCCGGTAGCAGGTCTTGTCGAGGTACCTTGTGTTAAACGGAACGCAATGGGAGCAGCCAATGCGATGGTTGCAGCTGATATGGCCCTTGCAGGCATTAAGAGCAGGATTCCATGTGATGAGGTAATTGACGCGATGTACAAAATTGGTCAGACGATGCCGGTTGCACTTAGAGAGACTGCTCAGGGCGGTTTGGCTGCTACTCCAACCGGACGCGAGCTGGAAGCAAAAATATTCGGGATATCGCTGGAGAAGAAATGAACCCGTTAGCACAGCTGTCGGTTGAAGAAGTAAAAGGAGTGGGAAATGAATCAAGGATGCTGTTAGAGTCCATTGGAATTCATACAGTGGATGATCTTTTGAACTATTTCCCATACCGTTATGAGGATTATCGCGTCAAGGATATCGTTGAAGCTGCTCATGATGAGCGAATTACCATTGAGGGAATTATCCAATCAGCTCCGAATGTATCTTATTTCGGCCGGAAAAAATCAAGGCTGACCTTCAAGCTTTTGACCGGCCGCCATCTCATAACCGTTATCTTCTTCAATCAGCCTTATATCAAGAACAAGCTGGTATTAAATGAATCCATTACTGTTACTGGAAAATGGGATAAGAACAGGCTGACGCTGACTGCGTCGGAGTACAAGCTGAATGCAGTTGCTCGTACCCATGAATTTGAGCCTGTTTATCATACGAGAGGCGATTTATCGGTCAAAATGCTCCGCAAGTGGATCAAACAGGCCTATGCCGATTATTATGCAGATATCCCAGAAATTTTGCCGGAGCGTTATTTGACGGAATATAAGCTTCCGCCGCGAAGTGTGGCAATGAGGTATTTGCATTTCCCAAAAGACAGCATGGAAGTGAAGCAGGCACATCGCCGTTTTGTCTATGAGGAGTTCTTGTTATTCCAGCTGAAAATGCAGGCGCTTAGAAAGGTGAACCGCGAAAGCTCAAATGGGAAGGTGCATGCCTTCAATAATGAGAAAGTCAAGGATTTTATTGCCTCCTTGCCATTTGAGCTGACTGATGCTCAGAAGAAGGTCGTGAATGAAATTCTTGCTGATATAAGGTCTCCCTACCGCATGAATCGTCTCCTCCAAGGAGATGTTGGCTCAGGTAAAACGGTTGTCGCTGCCATTCTCCTATATGCGGCCGTTACGGCAGGCAGCCAGGGTGCCTTAATGGTACCGACAGAGATCCTAGCGGAGCAGCATGCAAACTCGCTGTATGATTTGCTGACACCGTTTGGAGTCGAGGTTGCTTTGCTCACATCAAGTGTGAAGGGGAAACGCCGCAAGGAAATGATGGACCTGCTGGCACAGGGTGAGATTGATATTTTGATAGGGACTCATGCGTTAATTCAAAAGGATGTAAACTTCAAGGATTTGGGATTGGTCATTACGGATGAGCAGCATCGGTTTGGTGTAAGCCAGCGCCGAATCCTCCGTGACAAGGGCGAAAGTCCGGATGTCTTATTTATGACAGCCACTCCAATTCCCCGCACGCTTGCTATCACAGCCTTTGGAGAGATGGATGTATCTATTATCGATCAGCTCCCTTCTGGAAGGAAAACGATTGAAACGTATTGGGCAAAGCATTCCATGCTAGGGCGGATTCTTCAATTCATGGAGAAGGAATTAGCTAAAGGAAGACAGGCGTATGTCATTTGCCCGCTGATTGAGGAATCGGAAAAGCTTGATCTTCAAAATGTACTTGATGTCCATGCAGCCATGACTCAATATTTCACGCCGAAATATACAGTCGGACTCATGCATGGCAAGCTGCCGGCTGATGAGAAGGATGAGGTGATGCGGGGATTTGGAAAGAATGAGATTCAAATCCTTGTCTCTACTACAGTCGTTGAAGTTGGTGTGAATGTGCCGAATGCAAGTGTAATGGTCATTTATGATGCCGAACGATTTGGATTATCACAGCTGCATCAGCTGAGAGGACGGGTCGGGCGCGGAGCTGAACAATCCTATTGTGTTTTGATTGCAGACCCGAAAACAGAAGTAGGTGTGGAACGGCTGAATGCCATGTGTGAGACGGCAGATGGATTCGTGTTGAGTGAGAAGGATCTTGAACTAAGGGGTCCTGGTGATTTCTTTGGAAGCAAGCAAAGCGGCCTTCCTGAATTTAAGATGGCTGATATGGTTCATGATTACAGGGCATTGGAGACAGCGCGCAAGGATGCAGATGAATTAGTCAATTCCACGGAGTTCTGGGAGTCGGATGAATATATCTATTTAAGAGAATACTTGAATGCATCAGGTATTCTCGAGGGAGAAAAACTAGATTGACTAAACAGATTGCGCCGGAGTTATCAGGTAACTCTTGCAATCTGTTTTTTTAGATTATATACTACTATTAGTACCTAGTCATAAATAAATCGGAAGGTGAATCATCTTGAGACGTAATAAAAAAGACCGCCAAGTCTTGCTGACAGAAATGATTGAGACAAATCCTTTTATTACAGATGAGGAATTGGCTGACAAGCTTGAGGTCAGTATCCAGACCATTCGATTAGACCGCCTTGAATTATCAATTCCTGAACTTAGGGAGAGAATAAAAACAATGGCGGAAAAGAAAATGACTGATGACATTAAATCATTGCCGGTTGAAGAAATCATCGGCGAGATTATTGATATTGAAATGGACCACAGTGCCATCTCTTTGTTGGATATCCGCTCAGAGCATGTCTTTAAACGAAATGGCATCGCACGGGGGCATCATCTATTCGCACAGGCTAATTCCCTTGCAGTCGCTGTCACAAATGATGAATTGGCATTGACGGCAAAGGCAAATATTCAGTTCACTCAGCCGGTTCATGAAGGAGACCGCGTTATTGCAAAGGCACGTGTAATGGATGTGGATAAAGAAAAGGGGAGATCGCAGGTTGCGGTCCGAAGCTATGTTGGAACAACCCTCGTCTTTAAAGGCGAGTTTAATATGTATCGAGCTACTATGACAAAAAAGGATGAATAGAACATGATTATTGCATTGGATGCTATGGGTGGAGATCACGGACCGAAGGAATCGGTTAAGGGAGCAGAAAAGGCTATACAAGCGTTCCCGGATTTAGAAATTTTGCTGATCGGCAATGAAGCTGAAATCAAGAAATATCAAACCGTCACAGAACGGATAACGATTATACATACTGAAGAGGTCATAACCGGAGATGATGAGCCGGTAAGAGCCGTAAGAAGAAAGAAGAATGCCTCAATGGTTCTTGCAGCGCAAGCCGTAAAAGACAAAAAGGCAGATGCCTGTATTTCTGCGGGCAACACAGGAGCCCTGATGGCAGCTGGATTATTTGTTGTTGGGCGCATTGATGGAATCGATCGTCCGGCCTTGAGCCCGACATTGCCGACTGTTGACGGGAAAGGCTTTGTCCTTCTTGATGTCGGAGCTAATGCGGATGCTAAGCCGGAGCACCTCTATCAATACGGATTAATGGGTTCAGTCTATGCAGAAAAAGTACGCAATATTGAAAAGCCGCGAGTAGGATTATTAAATATCGGTACAGAAGACAAGAAGGGCAATGAATTAACGAAGGCAGCGTTTGCTTTGTTGAAAGAGGCTGATTTCAATTTCATCGGGAATGTAGAGGCGCGTGAATTATTAAATGGTGCAGCTGATGTTGTCGTAACGGATGGATTCACCGGAAATATGGTGTTGAAAACAACCGAGGGAACAGCAGGGGCACTCTTCAAGATGATGAAGGAAGCTATGACAGCAGATTTAAAGAGTAAGCTTGCTGCAGCTGTCCTCAAACCTGCATTGAAGGAACTGAAGAATCAAATGGACTACTCCGAATATGGCGGAGCAGGGTTGTTCGGCCTGAAGGCGCCTGTTATCAAAGCACACGGATCATCAGATGCCAATGCCTTCTATAATGCTATCCGTCAAGCGAGAATTATGGTGGAGCACCGCGTGACTGAAACGATTCACGAGACTATTAACCAAGCATAAAGGAGGATATGATGACAAAACTTGCTTTTGTTTTTCCGGGCCAGGGTTCACAGGTTATTGGTATGGGACAGGATGTGTATGAACAGGTACGTTCAGCAAAGGCCTTATTTGATAAGGCGGATGAATGCTTAGAACCGGGGTTCACAAACCTGATCTTTAATGGGGAGAAGGAGACACTGACTTTGACGCAAAATGCCCAGCCTGCTTTATTAACAACGAGCATGGCGCTTTATCAGACCTTTCTGGAAAGAGGGGGCATGAAACCTGATTATGCTGCAGGACACAGCCTTGGTGAATATACGGCTTATACGGCAATGGGAGCCATGTCGTTTGAGGATGCGGTTAAACTCGTCCGCCGCCGAGGTTTGTATATGGAAGAAGCCGTTCCGAAGGGGGAGGGTGCAATGAGCGCCATCCTCGGAGCGGACGAGAATATGCTTGCAGATGTCGTCGGCTCCGTTACTGAAGGCGGACATCCAGTTCAGCTCGCCAATATAAACAGCCCGGGACAAATTGTCATATCCGGTACTGCTGAAGGAGTAAGGCTTGCCTCAGAGCTCGCCAAGGAAAGAGGAGCCAAACGGTCCATGCCGCTTGTTGTCAGCGGACCGTTTCACTCTTCGCTCATGAAGCCGGCGGCAAGAATGCTGGAAGAAGCTCTTTCAGGCATTCAAATGACAGAGCCTGACTCACCGGTTGTGGCTAATTATACAGCGAAGCCTGCTGTCGCAGAGGAAATAAAAGCAAGTCTAGTTCATCAGCTCTATTCGCCGGTCAAATGGCAGCAATCCGTTGAATACATGATTGGAGAAGGTGTAGATACCTTTGTGGAATTTGGACCTGGTACCGTCTTATCCGGCTTGATCAAGAAGATTAACCGGAAGGCTCGTACATACTCCATTAAGGATTTAGAGACGTGTGATCACGTGATTGCACAATTGAAGGGGGGAAAGGCGAATGAGTAATTTATCCGGAAAAGCCGCGCTTGTCACAGGTGCATCTAGAGGGATCGGAAAAGCTATTGCACTTGAACTCGCACGTCAAGGGGCTGATGTGGCCGTTAATTATGCGGGGAGTGCCGACCGAGCGGCAGAGGTTGTGAAGGAAATCGAGAGCCTTGGAGGGAAGGCCATAGCCATTCAAGGGGATGTGGCTGATTCGAAAAGAGTTACTGAGATGGTTCAAGAAACCATCCAGACGTTCGGCCGTCTTGACATATTGGTCAATAATGCTGGAATCACAAGGGACACGCTGCTCATGCGCATGAAGGAAGAAGATTGGGATGCTGTAATTAATACGAACCTAAAAGGAGTTTTCTTGAGTACGAAAGCTGTCACAAGGCAGATGATGAAACAGAGGAGCGGCAGGATTATCAATATCGCATCAGTCGTTGGACTTGCAGGAAATGCCGGACAGGCAAACTATGTTGCTGCCAAAGCTGGCGTGATTGGTCTGACCAAAACAACGGCTCGTGAACTCGCTCCAAGAGGGATTACCGTCAATGCCGTAGCACCTGGGTTCATAGAAACGGATATGACAGGAGCACTTCCAGAAGGTGTTGCAGGAGACATGCTCGGGCAAATCCCGCTTGGAAGGTTCGGGGCACCGGAGGATGTGGCCAAGCTTGTTGGTTTCCTAGCTTCAGATGATGCTTCCTATATGACAGGGCAGACGCTGAATGTTGATGGCGGGATGGTCATGCAGTAATTGAAGGATTGAATATACTTGTTAACACATGTACAATAGATTGGACAACTTGAAGGGAGGTGAAGTTGTGGCTGAAGTATTAGAAAGAGTAACGAAAATAATCGTAGACCGCCTTGGCGTTGAAGAATCTGAAGTAACACTTGAAGCTTCATTTAAAGATGATTTAGGCGCTGATTCACTAGATGTAGTGGAATTGGTGATGGAACTTGAAGATGAATTCGGCATGGAAATCTCTGATGATGATGCTGAAAAAATTTCAACTGTTGGCGACGCGGTGAACTACATAAAAAGCCAAAGCTAATCAGCACCCTTTAAGCCCCGTAGTATAGCGGGGCTTTTCGTATGATAATCCGCATGAGTTTTCGTGGATGGCTTTGTATATCCTTTTTGAATATAGTAAATTCTAATTTGTACCTTTTCCAAACGTATGGATTTATATATACTTAATGTGGGAATCTTTTTTTAGAAGGATTTAAGCGGGGGGACACTATGCATAAAAACAGAAAAAAAACATATTCAGACAATCACTTTAAAGTGTTTCAGGAAAGAATCGGTTTCACATTTTCCGATATCTCCTTGCTGAAACAAGCATTTACGCATTCATCCTATGTGAATGAGCATCGTCGTAAACCATATGAAGACAATGAACGGCTTGAATTTTTGGGTGATGCCGTACTAGAATTAACGGTATCTCAATTCCTGTACAAAAATTTCCGGACGATGAGTGAAGGGGAATTGACGAAATTAAGAGCGGCTATTGTTTGTGAGCCTTCATTGGTAAAGTTTGCGACAGAGCTTTCTTTTGGTCCGCTGATCCTGCTCGGTAAGGGCGAGGAAATGACTGGCGGACGGGAACGGCCGGCACTGCTTGCGGATGTTTTTGAGGCATTCATCGGTGCACTCTACCTTGACCAAGGGTTAGAAGCGGTTATTGAGTTTCTGAAACAATGGGTATATCCGAAGATTCATGACGGTGCTTTTTCTCATGTGATGGATTATAAGAGCCAATTGCAGGAGTTGGTTCAAAAAGATGGAGTGGGTATATTAGAATACCGTATCCTGCAAGAAAAGGGTCCTGCGCATAACCGGGAATTCGTGGCGAAGGTTTCGCTCAATGGGACGGATTTCGGTACGGGAAAAGGCAAATCAAAAAAAGAAGCAGAACAGCATGCTGCTCAGCAAGCGTTGATTCATTTGCGTAAAAGCAGCAAATCCTGAGGAAAAAAGGCAGTTGGATACCATGACAGTAGATAATCAATTGTTCTTGAAACGATTAGATGTAATAGGATTCAAGTCGTTTGCAGAACGCATTTCAATAGAGTTTGTTTCTGGTGTGACAGCTGTAGTGGGTCCGAATGGAAGCGGGAAAAGCAATATCACCGATTCTATTCGCTGGGTTCTTGGCGAGCAATCAGCCAAATCGCTGCGAGGAGCGAAGATGGAGGATATTATTTTTGCCGGCAGTGATTCCAGGAAGCCGCTGAACTTTGCAGAAGTTACACTAACCTTAAATAATGAAAGCAAGTTTCTTCCCATCGATTTTCATGAAGTTAGTGTCACAAGAAGGGTAACCCGTTCCGGTGACAGTGACTTTTATATTAATAATCAGCCATGCCGGCTGAAGGATATTATTGATCTTTTCATGGATTCCGGTCTTGGCAAAGAGGCATTCTCTATCATAAGCCAAGGGAAAGTGGAAGAAATATTAAGCTCAAAGCCTGAGGAGAGAAGAACCATCTTTGAAGAGGCCGCAGGTGTCCTGAAATATAAAACACGAAAGAAAAAGGCTGAGGCCAAGCTTGAGGAAACTAGGGCAAATCTCAACCGAGTTCAGGATATCCTTCATGAGCTTGAAGGACAGGTGGAGCCATTAAAGATACAGGCCTCCATTGCACGCGATTACCTTCAAAAGAAAGAGGAACTTGAAGAATTCGAGGCGGCTCTGCTTGTGTATGAAGTGGAAGACCTTCATAGAAAGTGGACAAGCCTAAAAGAGCAGCTAGAAGGTCATCAAGCCAATGAAGCTGACTTCAGCTCACGCATTTCGGCTAAAGAGCAGGAGGTTGAGAGGAATCGAGAGAAGCTGGCTTCCCTTGATACGAGACTGCAAGAACTACAGTCTGCCCTTTTGCATGTCAGTGAAGAGCTTGAGAAGGTAGAAGGAAGAAAGCAAGTTCTAAAGGAACGCATGAAAAATGCGAGCCAGAATAAAAGTCAGCTTGAGAGGACACTTTCCGCTTCTAAAGAGAAAATTAGTCTTCTCATTCAGAGTAAAGAGGAGAAATCTAACGCTCTATCCTGCTTGAAGCAAGAAACAGAAGCAGCAAAAAGAGAGCTTAATCAGAAGCAAAGCATTTTAAGAAATTTTGCCGGTGATCTTGAGGCTAAGATTGATGCCCTGAAAAGCGACTATATTGAATATTTGAATAAGCAGGCAGCAGCCAAGCATGAACTGGTGTATTTGAAGCAGCAGGTTGAGCAGCAAACGAATAAACACGAGAAGCTCGACCAGGATAATGAAAAGCTTTTACAGGCAAGAGAAAGCGTGACCTCCCGTTTGAATGAGGCAGAAGCTAGATTGAAAGCTGTCCAGCAGGATTTGAACAATCAAGTCCATCGTTACCGGGAAACGGAACGCTCACATGATAACCTGAAGCGTCAATATGAAAAGCAGGAGAAGACGCTTTATCAAGCTTATCAATACTTGCAAAAAGCAAAGTCGAGAAAAGAAATGCTAGAAGAGATGGAAGAGGATTACTCGGGCTTTTTCCAAGGAGTCAAAGAAATCCTGAAGGCAAAGGATAAACAGCTGCCGGGCGTCCATGGTGCCGTGGCTGAACTCATTCAAGTGCCAAAGGATTATGCGCTTGCCATTGAAACCGCACTCGGCGGGGCTTTGCAAAACATTGTCATGGAAGAAGAGAGCCATGCACGTAAGGCAATCAGCTTCTTAAAGAAAAATAGGCTTGGAAGAGCTACCTTCCTGCCGCTATCCACCATTAAAGGCAAGTATATACCGGCGCAGACCATCCAGGCTATTTCGTCCCACCCGGCATTTATTGGCGTAGGTGCGGAGCTTATCCACTATGATTCCCGCTATAAGGACATTATGATGAGCCTGCTTGGTAATGTCGTCATTGTAAAGGACCTTGTCGGAGCCAATGAGATTGCCAAAATGGCAGGCTACCGATACAGGCTTGTGACGCTTGAAGGGGATGTCGTCAGTCCGGGCGGTGCCATGACAGGCGGTGCGAGCAGACAGTCAGGCTCGTCCATTCTCTCCAGAAAAGGAGAAATCGAAGAGCTCATAGAAAAGCTTGGCCAGATGGAAGAGCAAACAAGCAAGCTTGAAGCACATGTAAAAGCCTTGAAAAACGATGTAGCGGCCTCAGAGAAGCAGTTGAACCGTCTTCGTGAGGCTGGGGAAACCCTCCGTGTCAATGAGGAGGTCATCAAGGGACAAATTCGTGAATGGCAAAGCGAGCAGCGTAACGTGAATGAACGCTTAACCATCTATGATATGGAGAAGTCTACCTTAGATGAGGAACAGTCGTACCGAGAAGGCCGCATTCATGATCTCGAACAGGAACTGAGCCGTCTTGAGCAAGCCATCATGGAGATTGACCGTGATATTAATCTGTTTACTGAGCAGAAAAAGACCGACCAATCAAATAAGGATGAGCTGAGCGAAGAGGTGAATGAGCTTAAGGTACGCCTCGCATCCAAATCAGAGCAGCTTCAGCATCAGCAGAATGAAGTAATCCGTTTGACGGATGAAATAGAAGCACTGAAGCAGACTGTAAAAGAAGCCGAAGAAGACTTGGCTCTGTTAAATGGGGAAATGACCTCCAGTTCAACAGGTGAGAACAATCTTGTTGAAATGGCAGCTGAGAAACTGAAGGTGAAGGAAGAAACCGTTCAAGATATTGCAGAACTTCAAGGGAAACGGCAGGAGCTCGCCAATAAGATTGAAGAAACGGATTATCTATTGAAGGAATGGAATCGTCAATATAAGGGATTATCAGAGACGCTGCGTGATGAGGAAATCAAGCTGAACCGTCTTGATGTCGAGATGGACACGCGTCTTGACCTTCTAAGGGAAGAGTATATGCTCACCTTTGAAGCGGCGAAAGAAAAGTATCCGCTGACCATTGAAGCTGAGGAAGCAAAACGGAAGGTGAAACTAATCCGTCTTGCCATCGAAGAACTAGGAACGGTTAACCTTGGGGCGATTGATGAGTATGAGCGTGTGTCCGAACGCTATGAATTCCTTGTTACACAAAAGGATGATCTCCAGGAAGCGAAGGATACCCTCTTTGACGTAATCGATGAGATGGATGAGGAAATGAAGCGCCGTTTTGAAATTACCTTTAATGCCATTAAGAAGGAATTCAATTTCGTCTTCCCGTCATTATTTGGAGGGGGAAGAGCGGAGCTGAAATTGACAGACCCGGCAGACCTTCTAAATACAGGTGTCGATATTATTGCACAGCCGCCAGGCAAGAAGCTTCAAAACTTAAGCCTGCTATCTGGGGGAGAACGTGCTTTGACAGCGATAGCCCTGCTATTTGCCATTTTGCGTGTGCGGCCTGTTCCATTCTGTATTCTTGATGAGGTCGAAGCAGCGCTTGATGAAGCCAATGTGTATCGCTTCAGCCAGTATTTGAAGAAGTTCAGTAAAGAAACCCAATTTATCGTCATCACCCATCGTAAGGGAACGATGGAGGAAGCGGACGTCCTTTATGGCGTAACCATGCAGGAATCAGGCGTATCAAGGCTTGTTTCGGTGAAGCTGGAGGAAACGAGAGAATTGGTTGAATCAAAATAAAGGTGGTAGACCGATGAGTTTTTTTAAGAAGTTAAAAGATAAGTTCAGCGTGCAAACGACATCCACAACGGATAAGTTTAAACAAGGCTTGGCTAAGACCCGTAATTCCTTTTCTGAGAAGGTCAATGATTTAGTTGCCAGATATCGAGAAGTAGATGAGGACTTCTTTGAAGAGCTTGAAGATGTCATGATCCAAGCCGATATCGGTGTGGAAACAGTCATGGAGCTCATTGATAAACTGAAATTTGAAGTGAAGCGCCGCAATATTAAAGAAACAAAAGAAGTACAAAGCGTTATCTCTGAAAAGCTCGTTGAAATCTATGAATCTGGTGAGGAAAGCTCAGCTGAGATGAATATCCAGGAGGATGCCTTGACAGTTGTGCTCTTTGTCGGCGTGAACGGGGTTGGGAAAACGACGACAATCGGCAAGCTTGCCCATAAATATAAGGCTGAAGGAAAGAAGGTTCTCTTGGCTGCTGGAGATACATTCCGTGCGGGAGCAATTGAACAGCTTGAGGTTTGGGGAGAGCGTGTTGGCGTAGAGGTCATTAAGCAAGGAGCCGGCTCTGACCCGGCTGCCGTGATGTATGATGCCGTACAAGCCGCTAAATCAAGAAAAGCGGATATCCTGCTTTGCGATACAGCCGGCCGCCTTCAGAATAAGGTCAACTTGATGAAAGAGCTTGAGAAGGTGAAAAAGGTAATTGAACGCGAGATTCCCGGCGCCCCTCATGAGGTCCTGCTAGTACTTGATGCGACAACAGGGCAAAACGCTCTTATGCAGACAAAAACCTTCAAGGAAGCGACTGACGTAAGCGGCATCGTCTTGACGAAGCTTGACGGAACAGCTAAAGGCGGGATTGTTATCGCCATTCGTCATGAGCTTGGAATTCCTGTTAAGTTCGTAGGGCTTGGCGAGCAGATGGATGATTTGCAGGAGTTTGATGCTGAACAATTTGTATACGGCTTATTTGCTGACTTAGTTGATAAAGCTGAAGAATAAGCATATAATGGCAGACCAGGAATTCTTTTAGAGAGGTTCCTGGTTTTTTTGCATGTGGCCGTGGAGCGGGATGGAGAAAGCCTAATGAATCAGCTATTTTGTTAAGGATGGGTCCTTGACATTCTTTGATTTTCCCTTTAGAATAAATTTTTGTAAAGGTATTTCACTTAACACAGTTGGAGGGTCAGTAATGCTCGAGAAAACAATGCGTATGAACTACCTATATGACTTTTATCAATCATTGCTGACACCAAAGCAGAAAAGTTACATGTCTCTTTATTATCTGGACGATTATTCTCTTGGCGAGATTGCTGATGAATATGAGGTGAGCCGCCAGGCCGTTTATGATAATATTAAACGAACAGAAGCGATGCTTGAAGAATATGAGGCAAAGCTGCTGCTCTTTCAAAAAGCGCAGGAACGCAGCCTTTTACTCAATAAGTTAGGCAATTTAGCGGATGGATTATCTGATAAACATGTTCAACAACAACTGATTGAGATAATAGCATCTCTTGAAAAGTTAGATTAGGAGGCGGCAGAATGGCATTTGAAGGTTTAGCCGACCGACTGCAAGGCACACTTCAAAAGATCCGCGGCAAAGGAAAGGTTACAGAAGCTGATGTAAAAGAAATGATGCGTGAGGTTAAGCTCGCACTTCTTGAGGCTGATGTTAACTTTAAGGTTGTAAAGGATTTTATCAAGCGTGTCAATGAAAGGGCCATCGGTCAAGAGGTATTAAAGAGCTTGACTCCAGGTCAGCAGGTTATCAAGGTCGTCAAGGAAGAATTGACGGAATTAATGGGTGGAGAGCAGAGCAAGATTGCTGTATCCAACCGACCGCCGACCGTTATCTTAATGGTTGGTTTGCAAGGTGCCGGAAAGACAACAACTACCGGTAAGCTTGCTAATCTGCTTCGGAAGAAATATAATCGCAAGCCGATGCTTGTCGCTGCGGATATTTATCGCCCGGCGGCAATTAAGCAGCTAGAAACGCTTGGGAAGCAGCTGAGTTTCCCTGTCTTTTCATTGGGAGACCAGGTCAGCCCGGTCGAAATTGCCAAGCAGGGTGTCGCAAAAGCGAAAGAAGAGCATTGCGACTACGTCTTGGTCGATACGGCTGGACGCTTGCATGTTGACGAGAATTTGATGGGAGAACTGGCAGATATTAAAGAAGCCGTGAAGCCGGATGAGATCTTCCTTGTTGTCGATGCGATGACAGGGCAGGATGCGGTCAATGTGGCAAAAAGCTTTAATGATCAGCTGGATATTACCGGTGTTATCTTAACGAAGCTTGACGGGGATACACGAGGAGGGGCAGCCCTTTCCATTCGCTCTGTGGCGGAGAAGCCGATTAAATTCGTTGGTATGGGAGAAAAGATGGATGCGCTTGAGCCATTCCATCCAGAACGCATGGCATCACGAATTCTCGGCATGGGAGATGTACTTACCCTCATTGAGAAGGCCCAAACAGATGTGGATGAAGCAAAAGCGCGTGAACTCGAACAGAAAATGCGTACAGCGACATTTACATTAGATGATTTCCTTGAACAGTTGAGCCAGGTTAAGAAAATGGGACCGTTGGATGATATCTTGAAGATGCTCCCAGGTGCAAACAAAATCAAGGGCATGAATAATCTGTCCATTGATGATAAGCAAATTGCCCATGTTGAGGCAATCATTCAATCAATGACACAAAAAGAGAAAGACCAGCCTGAGATCATCAATGCCAGCAGGCGCAAACGGATTGCGAGAGGAAGCGGAAGACCGATTCAAGAGGTCAACAGGCTGCTCAAGCAATTTGAGGAAATGAAGAAAATGATGAAGCAGATGGCTGGAATGCAGCAAAAAGGCAAGAAAAAAGGCGGCTTTAAGTTGCCATTTATGTAAAAAAGTTGTGTGTTAAGAAAAAAGACTTTACAAGGGTATATGGATTTGGTAATATACTTACTTGTGTGATACTATTCGGAGGTGCAATAAAACAATGGCAGTAAAAATTCGTTTAAAACGTATGGGAGCTAAAAAGTCTCCTTTCTATCGTATTGTAGTAGCAGATTCTCGTTCCCCTCGTGACGGTCGTTTCATCGAAACAGTTGGAACTTACAACCCAGTTGCTAACCCAGCTGAAGTGAAAATCGACGAGGAACTAACTTTGAAATGGCTTCAAAATGGTGCTAAACCTTCTGACACAGTTCGTAACTTGTTGTCTAAAGAAGGCATCATGGAGAAATTCCACAACGCTAAACAAGGTAAGTAATATAAAGGTCCGTTATGATAGAGCTTATTAAAACAATCGTAAAGCCTCTCGTCGATCATCCGGATGACGTGACCGTATCAATGGATGAGCAAGCCAAGAAAATTATCTATACGCTTTCTGTTAATCAGCAAGATATGGGAAAGGTTATTGGCAAACAGGGGCGGGTAGCGAAAGCTATTCGGACGGTAGTATATACTGCTGCATCCAAGAGTGACAAAAAAGTCTATTTGGAAATAAGCGATTGAAGCGATAAAAAGGAGGGAATCATTCCCTCCTTTTTCTTATATTCACTGGTCCTATAGAGCCTGATAGAGGAATGCGAAATCAT
>NZ_JBJEFJ010000136.1:6688-8285 GCF_051873915.1 Pradoshia sp. | reverse complement strand
AAAAACCTTTCTGCACGCCTCCTTTTCATGACAATGTCATTTTCCCCATCCGCACATATACTGTCAATGACTGATTGTGGATTGAAGGTGAAAAAGATGGTGCTCTCGGCCCGAATTGGGGATCAGACAGTAGAATGGTTTAGTGAGCTGGAACAGCATTTCTCGGTGTATAGGAAAGGGATTGTCGGCATCAATCAGACGTTTCAATCGCCTTATGGGGAAATGCCGATTATGTATGCGGATTGGACGGCGAGCGGCCGTCTATATCGGCCGATTGAAGCGAAGATCCTTGAAGAGTTTGCGCCTTTCATGGCGAATACACATACGGAGTCTAATGAGACGGGTTCGTTTATGACGAATGCGTATCATCATGCGAAAAAGATTATCAAGCAGCATGTCAACGCATCTGAAACAGATGCACTTATTTTCGACGGATTTGGAATGACCTCTGTGATCAATAAGCTGCAGCGGATGCTTGGGTTGCGCATTCCAGAGGCATGGATGCCGCAGGTACAGCTGGCTTGTGAGGACCGGCCGGTTGTGTTTATCACGCATAGGGAGCACCATTCTAATCACACATCATGGCTTGAGACGGTTTGTGATGTGGTTGTCCTTCCGCAGGGGGCGAACGGAGAGATTGACCCCGCTGCATTAGAAGAGCTGCTTCCGTTCTACAAAGAGCGGCCGCTGAGGATTGGCGCGTTCACCGCTTGCTCGAACGTGACCGGCTTGATGACACCGTATCACCAGCTTGCCCGTATCATGCATGAGCATGATGGCATCTGTCTGGTTGATTTTGCAGCATCCGCTCCATATGTAAAGATGGATATGAATCCCGGCGACCCGCTTGAGGCGCTGGATGCAATTGTGTTTTCTCCCCATAAATTTCTCGGCGGACCAGGGACGAGCGGCGTGATGGTATTGAATCAATCCTTGTATCATAACCAAATACCAGACCATCCTGGCGGGGGTACAGTGAAATGGACGAATCCGTGGGGGGAACATAGCTATTACGATGAGATTGAGGTCAGGGAAGACGGCGGGACACCAGGAATCCTGCAGGGCATCAGAGCCGCATTATGCATTAGACTCAAGGAAGAGATGGGGGTTGAGAAGATGCTCGCTCGGGAGAAGGAATTGCTAAAGGTCATTCTGCCTGGCTTAAAGGCAATTAAGGGAATCCATGTGCTTGAAGGGCAGGAGGAGGACCGGTTAGGTATTATTTCTTTCATGGTTCCGGGCGTCCATTATAATTTAATCGTGAAGCTGCTCAACGACCGCTTTGGCATCCAGGTTCGCGGAGGCTGCTCCTGTGCAGGGACATACGGACATTGCCTGCTTAATATTTCTAAGGAACAATCGAATGAGATTATGGAGGCTGTGGAGGCAGGAGATTTATCGGTAAAACCCGGCTGGATTCGCTTTTCCATGCACCCGGTCATGACGAATAAGGAAGCGCATGAATTCCTGCTGGCGATGAGGTCGATTATGAATCATTTGGATGAGTGGAAGCAGGAATATGTGTATGATCCGCAGACAAATGATTATTTCTATCAGGATTTGCATCGGGAGGATTTCGACTGGCTGTTTTATGTAT
>NZ_JBJEFJ010000136.1:0-6588 GCF_051873915.1 Pradoshia sp. | reverse complement strand
GATTATTTCTATCAGGATTTGCATCGGGAGGATTTCGACTGGCTGTTTTATGTATAAATAAGAGGCTGGGACAATAAAAAGCCAAACTATTATAGGTGCTGTTTAAGCATGATTCATAATAGTTCGGCTTTTTTTAGTTGGTTTAATGTTTTGGACACAGCAAATTTAGTTATGTTCCAGCCTCTGCGTATCAGACGCGATGGGCTTCATATTTGCTCATCTTTGTAAGGGAGCGGAGCAGACCAATTTCTTTCTCGCTCAATGGTTTGCTTTTAATGGCGGCCGCATTTTCACAGAGCTGTTCTGGACTGCTGGCCCCAGGGATGACGGCTGCGACCGCTGGTGAAGAGAGCACGTACTGGAAGGCAATCTCGTTCATCGTGCGCTCTGCCAGTGTTTCTTTAATGGATGAAAGAAGCTCCTCAAGCTCTTGATAAGAATAATCAAGATAGCCTTCTTCACGCACTTTAGAAGAGGCCTTGGCGAGCATTTTCTCGGATAAAAGTCCCTTGGCAAGCGGACCTCTAGCAATCACGCTGACATGATGCTCCTCGAGCAGTGAGAACCATTCCTCCGGTCGCCTGTCAAGAAGGCTGTATTGCATCATGTTTGAGACGATGCCGGAACGTTGTACATATTCGTGAATGACATTCGGGCGAATGGAGGAAATGCCGTATGCCCGAATGAGTCCCTCCTGCTTTAATTCCTCGAATGCTTCAATCGTTTCATCGATTGGGTCATCTAATGTTCCCCCGTGAAGCTGGTACAGATCGATATAATCGGTTTGCAGCCGGCGGAGGCTGTCCTTGACCGCTTGTTTAATATAGGCTTTTGAAGGATCCCAGCTCCAGCTTGTTTTTTCCTCGTTCCAGCGGTTTCCGGCTTTTGTCGCGAGGATGATATCATTTCGGTGCGGCTTTAAGACCTTACCGACGATTTCCTCGTTGACACCAAAATCATACAGGTCAGCTGTGTCGAAATAATTAATGCCTGAATCAAGCGCCTCGCTGAGAATGGAGGCAGCTTTCTTTTCGTCTGTTCCAAGTGACATGCAGCCAAGTCCCATTTCAGAGACATATAGGCCGGATTGACCCAATTGCCGTTTATTCATGAAATCACTCCTTCAATCGTTGTCATTGCTTCTATTGTAACGAAAGGAGTGCGATCCGTCATTTTATACGTTGAGCATCGCGTATCATGTCAAGAACATAGACATATTTCTGGCTGTATTCCCGCAGCTTTGCCCGTACCTCCCAGGCTTTCCCGCTCATAATTATTTGATTTCCACTAATTTTCACTCTCATTGTCCCACCCCTTTGGACATGCTATATGGTAGAATATATGAACAAATGCACTTGTTAGACCAAAAAGGAGAGAGAATCAGTATGTACAAATATGAAGAAAAAACCGTCAGCACAAAGCCAATCTTCAAGGGACGCATCTTGGATGTCCGTGTCGATGAGGTCCTTTTGCCAAATGGCAAGACTTCTACGAGAGAATTAATTAAGCATCCAGGGGCTGTGGCGATTATCATGGTGACGGATGACAATAAAATTGTTCTAGTAGAGCAATACCGTAAGCCAATGGAAAAACCGCTTGTGGAAATCCCGGCCGGAAAATTAGATGAGGGTGAAGAGCCGCTCGCTTGTGCGATGCGCGAGATGGAAGAGGAGACCGGCTATGAGTGTGAATCCATGGATAAGCTGATTTCCCTGTACACATCCCCTGGATTTGCGGATGAAATTATACATATTTATGTGGCGAAGGGCTTGAAGAAGAAAGAGAATGCAAAGGGCCTTGATGAAGATGAATTCGTAGACTTGATGGAGGTTACGCTTGAGGAGGCGCTTGAGCTCATTAAGGAAGAGAGAATTCAAGACGCGAAGACGGCGTACGCTATTCAATACTTGCAATTGCAAGAGGCGCTATCGAAGTAATGAACATTTATTACGGGGATTTTCACATACATGTGGGGAGAACGATGAGCGGCCGTCCGGTTAAAATCACTGGTGCACGCTCGTTAACGATTGAAAGCATCTTGGATTATGCGGCTAACAAGAAGGGGCTTGATATGGTCGGGGTAATTGATTGCCATGTTCCGGAGGTCATTGAAGAGCTGAGACTGCTTATTCAAAAAGGGGAATTGGCTGAGCTTCCAGAAGGAGGCCTGCGCTATAAGGACGGAACGGTATTAATTCCGGGAAGCGAGATTGAAATCAATGATGAACATTGCAAGGGGCCGGTTCATGTGCTTGCCTTCTTCTCGAATCTGGCACAAATGGAGCTTTTCTCGAACTGGTTCTCTGAGAGAGTGAAGAACATTACGCTCAGCTCGCAGCGAATCTATGAGCGGGGAACCGTCCTGCAGGAGAAGGTGAAAGAGCTCGGCGGCCTGTTCATCCCAGCTCATATCTTCACGCCGCATAAAAGCATGTTCGGTAAAGGTGTCCATCAATCACTCACAGAGATCTTTCGTCCTGAACTTATTGATGCGGTTGAATTAGGCCTTAGCGCAGATACGGCTATGGCCTCCCATTTAAGTGAGCTTGATGCCTATCCTTTCTTGACGAATAGTGATGCCCATTCCTTGCCGAAGCTTGCACGGGAATATCAGCAGCTGCTCTTGGAAAAGCCAAGCTTTGACGAATGGGTAAAGGCGCTTCGCGGGGAAGATGGCCGCAGGATTGTTGCTAACTACGGATTGAATCCTTATCTCGGGAAATACCATGAAACGGTTTGCGAGAATTGCGGGGAAACGCTTGAAGCCTATCAGGCTAGATGCCCGTATTGCGGCTCCACGCAAGTGACAAAAGGGGTGGCTGAGCGGATTCAGGAGCTTTCGGACCGAGATGGGGAGGAGGCTGCAGTAAATCGGCCGCCTTATATTCATCACATCCCGCTTGAATTCCTGCCAGGACTTGGGCCGAAAACGCTGGATAAGCTCATTGCCCGCTTTGGGTCAGAAATGGCAGTCATCCATGAAGCCGCCTTTGAGGAGCTGTCAGAGGTCGTGCCGGAGAAGATAGCCAGGCTGATTCAGCAGGCAAGGGAAGGCCGTCTCGCTTTGCAAAAAGGCGGTGGCGGTATATACGGTAAAGTGATTCATGAATAACGAATGCTTTGGAGGTTCAATTCTTTTGGATTGAACCTTTTTTATGTAAAGGGGATGTATGGGGTGGAGATAAATGTTCAATTCTGGACGGTCTGCATGGTTCAAAAGGGAGACTATGTGTTGCTGCTCGACAGGCAGCATGATGATTTTAAAGGGTTTATCCCTCCGGGTGGGAAAGTAGAGTTTCCTGAAAGCTTAACAGAAGCAGCCATTCGAGAGGTGAAGGAAGAAACGGGGCTGGAAGTGAGCCATCTCCAATACAAAGGGATCTATGAGTACGTGAATCCAGCAAAAAATGATCGGTACATGATTTTCAACTATTTAACGAAGAACTATAGCGGGACACTTCTGAAAGATTCGCGCGAAGGCAAGCCGGTTTGGATTCACAAGGATGAAGCGGTCAATCTCCCGATGCAGCCCTCAATCAAAAGGCGATTCCCTTTGTTTTTTGAAGATGGAACCTTTGAAATTCATGTGGTTTGGGATGAGGAGAAGAATCAAGAAGGCAGTGTAAGCATAAAGAAAACATGAATCTCAATGATTAGATTTATGAACATACCTTTTCATGCGGATTCTGCTGACTTTTTCAGTTTTTATGGATCTAGCATTAGTCATATTTCACAATAGTGGTTACCCCAAATTCCGTAACGATTGTTCGATGGCTGAGTTCTTCTGCCCATTTTTTAGCGTTAAGCTGATACGTTCCAAATTGATTTTGGTAGGTGTATTGGCCAATGTTGATTAATATTGGCTCTGGTTTTTCAAGAACACGCTGGATAGATTCTTCATACCAATGCTGAACAGGTATCTCATATAGCTCGAAAACATCGCCTAGCTCCATGTATTTTTCTAAATAAACGAAGAAATAGGGCTGATCCAGACCATGAGCCTCGTATATATAAGGCATGGTGATAATGGGCTTCAGAATATCGTACCAGTATTCATCTGTATCGTGCACGGAAAAATACATATCTGAATCATACGAATCTTTATCATTATATTCCGCTATTTCCTCAAGGATATTTAATGGCCTGGACGAGGCTAAAAATTGAATGCGTGACATTGAACAAACCTCCATTCAATTCTCTAAGGTCATTATACTAGATTTGCTTGCACAGAGCCTGCTATTAAAATAGGCAAAAGGAGCCTTACTACAGCTCCTTTTCCACAACTTGATCATCTTGAATGATGAGGCCTTTATGTATACCCTCTTTCAGCAATTGCCAATAAATCATTCCATTTGCCTCATAGATTTTTTCCATCCCAAGCTTTTCAAGTACCCGAATGGAAGCGAGGTTGTCATTAGCTGTTTCGGCAACGAGAAATTGAACTTCATTCGTTTTGAATGCCCAATCAATCAGGGCACGGGCAGATTCGGTCGCAAAACCTTGATTCCGGTATTCTTCAACAAAGCCATAGCCAATTTCGGCCATACGTTCTTCAGCTGGGCGTCCCTTGAATCCAATATCTCCAATGATTTGGCCGTTCTCTTTCAGCATGACAAACCATGGCCCCCAATTCTGCTGGCTTTGGTCCTTTTCCAGCTCTCCTAAGTATAAGTCGATATGTGAACCGCTGTTGTACCCTTGCTTCAAAGCCGTTTCGTTCATTTGGACAGAAACGGGTTTGAGGATGAGTCTTTCCGTCTCTATTCTCATGATTTCGCCTCCTTTATAAATGATGACGATGATTCGAAATTTATGACTATTATACCATTTTTCTATGATCAGATTGCATGTCGTTTAGAGGAGGAAATATCCGATATTGGTAGAACAGTATAAGAGTATGATAGAAATGAAATGAGGGGATTTCTTTGAAGGAATTTGTCATTGAAAAGATGAATATGATCGTCGTGCATGTAAAGGAATTGGAGCGTTCCATCCGTTTCTACCGGGATGTACTTGGCCTTGCGCTGGAACAGGAGGAGGAAGGGATGGCCTATTTCTCGATTGGGACAGGAAAAGAAAGGGTAAGCTTGATGCTGCATAGCACAGCCGAGCCCGAGCCGGCAGACTATGGAATCGGATTGGATTTTCAGGTGGATGATGCTGAGGCAGCTATAGCGGCTATCAGAGGGTTAGGTGGAAGGATTGTACAAGAGCCGATCATTCGTGAATGGGGCGTAAAGGAAGCAGTGATTGCTGACCCGGATGGATATAAGCTCTGGGTGGTTGAGCCGATGAGTTCATAATGACAAGGAGGATACATAATTGAAAGAAAAACGAAAATGCACCGTATTTATTGCGACAAGCTTGGACGGCTATATTACAGGAGAGAATGAATCTTTAGAATGGCTCTTTCAGGTGGAAGGTGAAGGGGATAATGGAATCGGTGAATTCTACGATACTGTGGATACGATTCTCATGGGCAGGAAAACGTACGACTGGATCATGAAGTATGAGAAGGAAGAATTTCCTTATAAGGGCAAGGACTGCTTTGTGTTTACGCGTTCTGCTAAAGCAAATACGGAATACGTGAACTTTGTGAATGAACCGCCTGCTCAGCTGGTCAAGAAGCTGAAGGGTGAGGAGGGAAAAGTCATTTGGCTCATGGGAGGCGGAGAGCTGCTGCATGATTTCTTGAAGGAGAATCTTGTGGATGAGCTCATCTTGACCATTGCTCCTGTCATACTTGGAAAGGGGACGCCGCTTTTTGGAAAAGGTGATGTAGAAACGGCTCTTGTCCTGAAGCGAGTAAGACCGTTCAATCAATTTGTGGAGCTTTCCTACGAGGTTAAATAAAGAATGGGCGCTATGAGAGCGCCCAGTGATCTAACGGATTTTGGAATAAACGCATGTGCTCCTAAGGGCGGTGCCTGGCGAATCATAGCTGTCATGACGCAGGATTCCCTCAAGGGTAAATCCGTTATTTTCTGGAATGCGGCGGGATGCCGTGTTCTCTGTATCCACTCGAATCTCAATCCGATTGGCGTTCAGTTCATCAAAGGCAAAGCGGGTGAGCAGATTGACAGCTTCTGTTACATAGCCGTTCTTTGCATAGCGGCTATCTACCCAATAGCCTATTTCAAACTTCCGCGTATCCCAGTCAATGCGGTGCAGGCCTGTTGAGCCAAGGAAGGCGTCGTCTGCTTTTCGCATAATATTGAGCCTGAGGTCCTTACGCAGGATGAAGTTGGCAAATGATTCGCGGACATTGGCTTCTGTCAATTCCTCCGCCTGTGTCATATTTGCCCATGGCATCCAAGGCTTCAGCTCATCCAGCGATGCCATCACGGCCTCATAGATCATAGGGCCGTCGCCCGGCTTGCATGTGCGAAGATAGATTCGCTCTCCTTCTATTCTTTCTGGAATGTCCACTAAGATTGGATTCATTTTTTTCTCCCCCTGCTCGTGCCGGCATTACCCGGCATAATTCGTAAAAGTAAACAGATTATACCATATATTCTGACTACTATCTTTTAAAATTTACTAGAATACATAGCCTTCTAAAAACATAGAATCTAGTAATCGAGCGAA
>NZ_JBJEFJ010000135.1:0-1647 GCF_051873915.1 Pradoshia sp. | reverse complement strand
TGTAAACGCTAAAATAAAAGTTGACCACTTTAGTACAATTCGCTAATCAAAAAGTTGACCACCCTTAACACCCAATCCCTTATCATTGAGTTTGTCGAGAACTTTATGATTTGGGAGGAAAAAAGGATGTTAAAGATGGCTAATATAGAGCTTATCAGAAAATTGCACTTTAAAGAAGGTCGATCTATTCGGCAATTATCAAAAGATCTCAATCTCTCCAGGCAAACGATACGAAAAGCCATACAACAGAATGAAATTCCAACCTATCAACGATCAAAGCCGGTTGCCAATCCGGTCATCGACTCCGTTAAATCTACCATTATCCGATGGCTAACGGAGGATGAAACAGCCCCAGTAAAACAGCGTCATAGTGCTGCTCAAATCCACAGACGCTTGGTAAAAGAATACGGCTTTAAAGGCGGAGAATCCACCGTACGCCGTTTTGTACGCCAATACAAGCAGCTCAAAGAAACCCCAAATTCCTCTATACCGTTGGAATTCGATCCTGGCGAACATGCCCAATTTGATTGGGGAGAAGTCATTGTGTGTTTGAATGGGATTGAAAGGAAAGTCATGCTTTTTTGTATGAGACTTTTGTATAGCCGCAAAATATTTGTAAAAGTGTTTCAGCATCAACGTCAAGAGGCATTATTCCAAGGCCACGCAGACGCCTTTGATTACTTTGGTGGTGTTCCGAAAACGATAGTCTATGACAATATGAAAACAGCTGTAAAGAAGGTGTTAGAAGGAACGAAGCGAGAAGAACAGGAAGCTTTTGTCCAGTTTCGCTCCCACTATCTCTTTGATGCCCAATTTTGTGCACCCGCCAAAGGAAATGAAAAGGGACAAGTGGAGAAGCTGGTACAAACAGCCAGAGCTCAATTCCTTGTGCCGGTTCCTCAGGTTAGTGAAATTCTGGAGCTGAATCACTATTTAATGGAACAATGTAATGCCTATGAAGAAACCTTCGTACCCAAAACAAACGAAAAGGTGGGTGAACGATTTCAGGAAGAGCGTGTGCAACTATTGCCGATCATCAGTAAACATCCTTGTGCCAGGAAGGTGAAAGCCAGTGTTAATAGCCTGTCCCTGGTAAACTTTGAAACCAATGCCTACTCCGTCCCAACAAGATATGCAGGACAAAAAGACGCTCACCTATATGCCTATGTCAATCATATTGAGATCTGGCTAGGCGGGCAATGTGTAGCGAAGCATGAACGTTCCTATGAAAGATTTCATGAAGTATTTGAAGTGGATCATTATTTGGATGAACTAGAGAGAAAACCAAGGGCCATTCCGCATGCACGCCCTGTCCGCAGAGCGAACCTTCCTGCCAGTTATCAAGAATTTTATCGTCGTACTCTTTCTAAATATGGGCATGGAAAAGAATTCATTAAACTACTAAAACTCCATCGGGAGTTCTCGATCGAAACGGTCAAACAGGCGGTTGAAAGTAGTGTAAAAGAGCAGCTATATACAGCTGATAGCGTCAAGCATTATCTGTATCTAATGACGAAGCCAGAAATCATGAAGCCATCCCCCATAAACTATAAAATGGACCAATCTGTCGCAGTCAAGGCGCCTACTTTCGATCCATATGATCAATTATTACAGAAAGGAAGGTATCTACACTGAGCACACATCGAT
>NZ_JBJEFJ010000134.1:0-8374 GCF_051873915.1 Pradoshia sp. | reverse complement strand
AGTCTAAATCGGAAAACTTTATTTTGTCTAGGAAAACTTTATTTTATGGTTACATCCGCTTCACTATCTCCACAACACATTCGATATGGCTTGTCTGAGGGAACATGTCCACTGGCTGTATATATTTCGGACGATATTGCTTGCCCATATACTCAAGATCCTTCGCCAAAGTGGATGGGTTACAGCTTACGTATACGATTCGTTTTGGAGCTGTCTTTAGAATGGTATCCATCAGCTTCTTATCAAGACCGCTTCTTGGCGGGTCGACGACTATAATATCAGGACGGAAGCCTTCCTTCGTCCATTTCGGCATGATGTCCTCCGCTTTGCCGACTTCGTAATGCACATTGTCCATGTTATGGCGCTCGGCATTTTGAATCGCATCCTCAATCGATTCGGGGATGACGTCCATGCCGCGGATTTCCTTACAGCTGTCGGCTAGCCAAAGGCCGATTGTTCCGACACCGCAATAGGCATCGACGACTTTTTCATATCCTTTGAGCTTGGCCGCTTTTTTGACTTCATCATAGAGCTTGACCGTTTGTACCGGATTCAGCTGGAAGAAGGTCCGTGCTGAGAGCTCATAGCTCAAGTTCCCTAGCTTCTCCTCAATCGCTTCTTCTCCCCATAGATGAATTGTTTTCTCTCCGAATACGAGCGGCGTATTTTCCTTGTTAATGTTCTGAACGATAGAGATGACTTCCGGAAGACGCTTATTGATTTGTTCAATGATTTCACGTTTTTTCGGAAGCTTTTCGGAGATCGTGATGATGACAACCTGAACCTGGTCGGAGGCAAAGCCGACGCGGGTTACGACGGTTTTGACGATACCGCTTTTTTTCTTCGTATCATAAGCAGGGATTCCGAGCTCCTTCAGAATGCCGAGCACAGTCCGAGTGACCTTGTTCGTCGCCTCATGCTGGACCATACAGTTTTCAATATCAATCAAATGATGGCTGTTCGCTGCATAGAGACCGGCAATCAGCTCTTGTTTGTCATTCGTGCCGACCTGGAATTGGTTTTTGTTGCGATAATTCCATGGGTTTTCCATGCCAATCGTCGGGCGGATGTCTACATTGCTCGCATTGAAGCGGCTGTGGCGCTCTAACGATTGGATGACAATATCACGTTTTTCACGCAGCTGCTGGCCATATTCGAGGTGCTGCAGCTGACACCCTCCGCATACATCATAAACAGGGCAGGGAGGCTTAACGCGGTGCGGGGACGCTTTTTTGATTTTCTTTACGAGCCCTTCCGAATACTTCGGATGGGTGTTCGTAATCTTGACTTCTACGACTTCCTCGGGCAGTGCCCCGGGCACGAAAACGACCTGTCGTTTATAGTAGCCTACTCCCTCCCCATTAATGCCGAGGCGTTTTATTGTCAGCAATATCTCTTGTCCTTCACGGATGTTTGCTGCCTGTTGCTTCATCTTTAATTCCTCCGTTTTTCGATGCTTCTCCATAAGTAAAGCGAGGCATAGCTCAAATAAGGCTGCCATGTTTCGCTGAATTGGTCCATTTCGTCCATTGTCGGCTTTTTTTCGAGATTATATAGCAGCTTGATGGCATTTTGGATGCCGATATCGGCTTTTGGGAATAAATTAGGTCGCCCTAGCCCGAAGAGCAGGAAGTTCTCTGCTGTCCAACGCCCGATGCCGCGAATCTTGATGAGTTCCTCAATAATGGCCTCATCACTCCAGTCCCGCATCCCTTCAAGGTCCAAATCCCCGTTTGCCACCTTCTCAGAAAGCCCAATCACATATTCTGCCTTGCGCGAGCTGAACTTCAAGGCTCGCAACTCCTCGACCTTCAAGGCGGCTGCCTGCTCTGGAGCTGGGTAAAACCAGACTCCATCCTGCTTGAATCCAAATGTATGCACAAAGTCCATTGTCAGCTTCTGAGCGAATGCCATATTCAACTGCTGATGAATGATATTTTTCACCAAGCATCCGTACAGGTCAAACTCCAGAATGAGCGGTGTTCCCCGGTGGACTTCAAATATGTCTTTTAACCTACTTTTGCTAAAATGGGCATGAATTTGGGCCAAGGGAAGATTCCACTGAAAGATATCCGAAAGCCTGCTTATTGCCTTCTCCTGTTCGGCTTCGCCGCTAATGAGGAAGGCAGGTGCATCGACGGTGCCAGCTGCCTGGACCTGATACACATATGGCTTCCCTTCTATCAGCAAGGGTACCTTAATCAATCGATTGATTAAATCAATTTCATGCAGCGGATCAAGGCTAATCCGCTCTAAGACAAGGTCGAAATTATACGGTCCTTCAACCTGAATGCTTTCCTTCCACATCCCCATCTCCCCTTATGCAAGAATCGTCCCGTTATTATAACAGGTTTTCTCTTCTCATGTGTACATGTTCAACTTAAGCTTTTGCCATCTCGATCTGCCGCTTCTTCAGGACTGCCTTAATGGCTGTATAGCTGATTCCCTCAGGCAAAGCCTCCTTGATCGGCTTCAAGAATTCACTGCCCGCATCTTCCATCGCTTTGATGATTTGTTCCTCTTCCTCTGCTGTAAAAAAGGAAGACCATTCAAGCTCCATCCCTTCATCAAGACAACGGAATAAATGAGACTCAATTGTCTGCACAGAAAGGTCGCGCTCTTTGGCCATTTCCTTTACGCTCATGCCCGTCTTATACAGCTCATATGTGTCCAAATGAGAATTCTTCACCGCTGCCTTCGTCTTCTTCACCGTCTTCTCTTCCTCCGTGACGATCTTCGCCTCATATTCATGTTCAGAAAGAAAGGCCGCAATCGCCTCGATAAATCGTTCTGCATATTTCTCAGCCTTCTGCTTACCGACGCCCTTCACGTCCAGGAAGTCATCCACCGTTGCCGGCTGTTTGCCACACATATCCCGCAAAGCTTGATCTGAGAAGATTAAGTATGGAGGCACCTTCTCCTCTCCGGCAATTTCCTTCCGTAAAGCACGCAGCTCCTCAAATAACGGGTCATCAAGTGCAATACTTGATATGCGAACCGCTTCCTTCCTCATAACATTCTTCTTGCCGAGAAGGACCTCCTTCCCTGACTGGGTAACAAATAGGAGGGGAAACTGCCCGCCTGTTATGCCGATATATTGCTCAGAGGTAAGAAAGTCAATCAAATCTCCGACATCCTTCGCTGACTGCTGTTTCATGAGCCCATAGGTAGGCAGACGGTCAAATCCTTGCTCAAGCACCTTCTTATTCGCAGAACCGGTCAGCACTTGGGACACCATCATTTTCCCGAATCGCTCCCCCATGCGGATCATGCATGAAAGAACCATTTGCGCTTCCTTCGTCACATCTACTGAACTCCGCTCATCAAGGCAATTGGAGCACCGGCCGCAGTTTTGCGCCTCTCCCTCGCCAAAATAATGGAGAATGAATGCCTGCAGACAGCCTTGTGTATGGCAGTAGTCACGCATTTGGTAGAGCTTTTTCAGCTCAGCTTCTTTATGTTCCTCATCCCCTTGAGACTGATCAATCAGGAACCGCTGCACCTGCACGTCCTGTTCAGAATGCAAGAGCAGGCAATCACTTGGGAGTCCATCACGACCGGCACGGCCCGCTTCCTGATAATAGCCCTCCATATTCTTTGGCATCTGCGCATGAATTACATAGCGGACATCGGATTTATCGATCCCCATGCCAAAGGCATTTGTCGCAATCATGACCGTGATTTCATCCCGCAGAAAGCGGTCCTGCTCACGCTCCCTTTCCTCCGCTGATAGTCCGGCATGATAGCGCCCAACAGCTATTCCCTTTTGTCGGAGCCGCTCATATAAATGATCGACTGTCTTGCGAGTCGCGCAATAGATGATTCCTGAGACAGACCGATTCTTCTTCACGTACGCATCAATGAATTTCTGCTTGTTCTGCCCCTTGATGACCTGAAAGCTTAAGTTGCTCCGTTCAAATCCGGTCAAGACTGTATTCTCATTCAATATATCTAGCGCCCTGCGGATATCCTCCTGCACGCGCGGTGTCGCTGTTGCTGTAAGTGCCAGCACAACAGGTTTCGAATCCAACTGGCCAGCAAGCGATTGAATACGCAAATAACTTGGACGGAAGTCATGGCCCCATTGTGAAATACAGTGCGCTTCATCAACCGCGATCAGGCCTACCGGCAAACGGCGGATTTCCTCCATGAACGCATGGCTTTCAAGCCGCTCCGGCGCTAGATAAAGCAGCTTATAAGCACCATATTGAACATCCGACAGCCTGTCGTTCACTTCTTGTGCGCTTAGGGAACTATTGATAAAAGTGGCGGGGATACCTGCCTGATCAAGTGCATCGACCTGGTCCTTCATGAGAGAGATTAAGGGAGAGATTACGAGGGTAACGCCCGGTATAACCAAGGCAGGAATTTGATAGCAGATGGATTTCCCTCCGCCTGTCGGCATGATGCCAAGCGTATCGGTGCCATTCAAGACCTGTTCAATGATTTTCCTTTGGCCTTCCCGGAATTGTTCATAACCAAAGTGCTTCTTTAATAGGGAACTAGCTTCTTCAAGCATGTCCTTCTCTCCTCCGTTCGCATGTGAATTTATCTTTTCATTATAGCCTAACCACTCTTAAAAATCTTCTATCTCCTGCTAGTTTACGGGAAGATGAAAACTGGGAAAAATCATAGTAGAGGAATCTATAAAGGAGTGAGGGAAATGAGCAGTACAATCGATTTAGAATCTACCGGGCACTCTTTCAAGGAGCATATCGATGACCTCATAAAAAAAATAAAGCAGCATCCACATCGAAAAGCCTATATCTTCGGGAGGCATAGCTGCCTTATGTGCTCTCATCATCGCGGGAAGAATCATTGCAACTAGTGTCCAGCAAGCACAGCACGAACAACTTGTCAGAGATTACATCAGCCAGAATAATGCATATGTACAGCAAATGGAGGACACAGTTGCCCTTGCGGAAGAAGTGGTTGATGAGACTTCAACAGTTTGGTCTGACGCAATCTGGGATGACGGCACTTTTGTAAATGGCACTTATGCAGCTGATTTCGATGAAGCTATCCTCCTTCTGTATGCGGGTTATGAAGAAGACGGCACTCTCGATCAACTCATTGCCGGCAGCGAAGAAATGGAAACAGGCATCGAGGACTTAAAGGCTATGCCTGAGGAATTGCAGGACAACTATGAGCTTACTTATGAGATTTACAGCGAGGCAAAACCATTAATTGACCTAGCCATCAACCCTGAAGGAAGCTATCTCACCTTTACCGATCGAACAGAAGAATTAAAAGTCAACACTGAGGATGCCTTCAGAGACTACGAAGTATTAAAGGTTGAGGCAAATGATGTAATCGATGAATAAACAAGTCTTTCCTCTCTATAATCCCTATCCTCCAAAAAAGAAAGACAGGTATTAAATGGCGTAACTCCCCACTAATACCTGTCTGTTTCTTCTATTCTATGGAGGTCAGTAAATATGCCCCATTATCATTAACGGCCTTATAGGTCCATTCATATTCCTTTGTTTCTGATTTTCCGCTGGAATAGTTTATCTTAATCGTTTCATTGGTTGATATGGTGATTATGCCATCATTCTCTTTGACATCTGTGACTTCATATTCAACCAATTCCTCGCTGGTTCCTTTTGAATAGAGAGAGCCGACTAAGCTTTTCTGACTTTTATAAAGCTCACTGCTCTCTTTCATATATGGAGATACAGCGCTGAAATTATTTTGATTGATTGCTGAAATCAGCCCATTCAGATAGCTATCCATCAGTTGTGCAGCGACTGTAGATAAGTCATCATCATTCTCTGAGCCTTGTTTGACCTCTGTTGATTTTCCTCCTGCCGTCGTATATTGCTTTGGCGATTTTTCTTTCACTTCTTTTGTGTTTTCATCATCGAAAGAATAAGTATACACCATAGAATCCACTAACCATTTCTTCGCTTTTTCATCGTAAATCAGAGAAATGGCATAGGTTTCATCCCGATCTTCAAGAGAGGGGCTATCCCCTTTAAAATAGGTATCATCTTGATAACTCACCAGGGCACTCACATCAGCTGTCCATGCATTCTCCATGTAGGAAACAGTAAATGAATTAAGGTCAAAGACTGTGCCCATGTATTTTCCTGTATAGGATTGTTCAAAAACCTTTAGTTCATCAACATCTTCCTTGACTGACTTTTTATAATCATCGGTAGCTTGAGTCATCTTGGAGGTAGATCCACTTGTATAGGCAATCAACGCTTCACGATTATTTTTCACAATCGCATCCATGATACCCTTCTGTGTTTCTTCATTTTCGCCGAAATTAATGTCGACATAATGACGATCAATCTCTTTTTCTTTTGTCTTGACCTTCCCCCATGGAAGTTCCGCTTCTACAGCCACCTTCATGCTGCCATCTGTTAATACTGGTCCAAATACCGGATTTTTAAATGGATTAACGCCAACATCTTTCCCATTTACATAAAGCTTCCCCTTAAGGTTCAGATTCTCCGCATTAACAGACGTATTAATCTGTACTTCCTTGCCATCTAAGTACAGATTGACGGTTGGTTCGCTTCCGCCGTAAGCCGTTACGGTTTCATCGACGACTAGATCAACAAAATCCGTCTTAAGCTTGGCCTGTAGTTCGTGAATGCCCGGAACATATGGACCATATGTCTTTTCAAAATCTGCTTGATTTGCTTTACCAACCGTTTTCCCATCAATGGTGAGCTCTGTATCCTTATAATTCGTCTCGACGGTCAGATAGACAGAATCCACCATGAGTTCATACTTGTCATAAACAAGGAATTTTCCGTCTTGGACAAGACGAACCATTTGGTCATCCGAGGAACCAAATAAATCATCATACCTATTTACATTCTTCCCATTATCCATCACGACAGCTTGTTTCCTTAGTGCATCGACTGTTTCTTTGATTTCTTCAGGATTTTCCTGATAGTATTTCACAAAGGCGCCGACCGTCTCTTTATTGATTTCAAGCTTTTTGTCATTCGTGTCGAGTATTTTCGCAATTGCTTTTTCATCATGATTGTTCAATGCCTCTTCAAATTGATTAATCATCCTGTCTTTCGATAGAAGATTCTGCCCAACCAAATAGACTGCTAGCAAGATGATTGCCGCAGCTGACCCCGCAATTAGCCACTTCTTCTTTTTAGGCGATATCGGCTGTCTTTCCGGTAGCCTATTTGACTCGTGAGTCCCAGCTTTTTTCTCTTGATTGACAGGTGTGCCGCATGCTTTACAAAATTGGGCATTTGAACTTAATTCTTGACCGCAATTCTTACAATACTTCATTCAAACTCCTCCATCGAAATCTTCTTAGACTATTGCATGAATGTTCTCTAGATATGGGATTGTCGACTTTCATTCTTACCAAAGGAAAGACCCAATATTGGACAATAATGAATCAAACAGCATTTCACCCATGATATATACAAGCACACTAATCAAGATATACGTTAACAAAGTACCGTATACTGCATCCATCCCGTCCTCCGGTGCTTCTTTCTTATAAAATGCAAGAACCATCGGTACGGCGATATAAACCCCTCCAACTAAACCTAATGTGAGAAATAGGATAAACAAGCTAACCTTCAATAATGAGAGAAGTAAACCAATAGCGAGCAAAAACACAAACGGAATAAGTAAGATTCCATACCTGGTAAATACCTCTTTAAATGTCGCATTCACTCGTCCTAATTTAACGGAAAGGAAGGTAAAAGCAGCCACAAGCACAATGAAGATACCGAAGGCAAAGAATGGTTTAATCACGATGTCCATGAAAGGCAAGTCTATATATGTACTGCCGCCAAATCCATAAGTATCTAAACTATTTAAACGGCTTACCACTCCCCTTAAGCCAAAATAGATTGATAACGGGATAAACAAACTAAATAAAACGATCGTTATAATAGCATGTATAAACTGTTGTTTATCCATTGGTTCCTGAATACTCGCATAAGGTTTCTTAAACACATCAAAAAAATAATTTACATATTGCTTGGACTGATCTTTCGTCTTTTTTAAATAATCCTCTGCTTGGGCAGTCGCTGTCCCTTCCTCCTTAACTGGATGATTTGGCTGCTGTTCGCTGCTTTTTGAAGCTTCAACTAAGCGCGTCCCACAATTTTCGCAAAAGTTTCCTCCTTCATTCTCATGCTGACAATTTGGACATTTCATGAAAGCATCTCCTTTTCTCTTTATTTGATTGACTTTTATAACACAACCAAAGATTAATATATCATAATATTCAGTACACATTTAGTCCTTTTATCATAAAGATTTTACTTTTTTTAACATCCTATATCCCTCTCCCGCTCCTCATCTCTTTCTATTAGGCTGTTTTCGTATAGATTGTTGCTTTTGAATAATAAGAGAAAAATCAATTTCTGTGATACCA
>NZ_JBJEFJ010000133.1:95878-102868 GCF_051873915.1 Pradoshia sp. | reverse complement strand
CCAAGAGTGGCGGACATTCTCCTGTTCTAGTTGTAACCGCTTGACTGGTTTTATCAGCTAATCAAAAACCACAAATAAAACAGACCCACAAGCCTGCTTCACAGTGCTTCTGCGTCAATCTTTTTAAGCTGTTCTTCGTCAGGTCATCTTCTTACTGCATAAAAAAAAGCTGAAGACGTCACCTGAGAAGTCAGGTTCTTGTCTTCAGACTTACCCTCTCCTTGTAAAGGAGATTTCGTTCATATTATCCGAATAGCTGAATGCCTAATGGCAATCTGAATCCGAGAAGCAGCGCTAGCACAAATGCAATCCAGAATTGAATCAAGAATGATTTGTATGGTTTTCCTTTAGAACGTTTGACCGATGTCATTTCCATCGATACGATTACCCAAAGACCGATGATGGCCTTCCCGATATATTCCCCATTAATATTGGAAATGCTAAAGAGAAGCATCGCGCCTGTGACGATAATCAATATGTATAGCACCCGATTGATCATCATCGTGATTTTCAATGATTTTCCCGTCATCTTAAAGGATACAAAGAATAAGATGATGGCCAAAAGCCACATAGAAATATGTTCTACTGTTCCGCCCACTAGATTTCCCCACCTTTCCTACTGACATCAATACCATCGTAGCATAATCTTTTTTCGAGTTCGAAGAATATGTCTTATGATTGGACTTTATTCACCAAGGTTCCAATTGATTCGACACAAATCTCAATCACATCGCCATCCTTCAAGTAACGAGGGGGCTTAAATCCTTTGCCGACACCGGCCGGGGTTCCTGTCGCAATAATGTCTCCAGGCTCCAGGGTCATTCCTTTAGAGAGAGTAGCGATAATCTCATCAATAGGGAAGAGGAATAAGGATGTTCGCGCATGCTGCCTTACCTCTCCATTCACCTTTGTTTCAATCTCAAGGTCTCGTGCATCTCCTGCTTCATCCTTTGTGACAATCCATGGTCCGATTGGGCAGGTGCCGTCGAGGCTTTTCCCCAGGAAGAATTGCTGATGTCTTGCTTGAAGATCCCTTGCCGTTATATCGTTCAAGATGGTGTAACCGAAAATATAGTCCTCTGCCTCATCTCGCGAGATAGCCTTGCCTTTCTTTCCGATAACTACGGCAAGCTCCCCCTCATAATCCAGCTCATTTGTTACACCTTCATGCAGCGGTATCGGCTGCCCGTGGCCAATGACGGTTGTTGGCGCTTTTGTGAACACAATCATATTCTCTGGCGGTGTTCCGTCAAACTCTCTTGCATGGGCAGCATAGTTCTTCCCAATGCAGAATATATTCTTGTTCGGCTTAATTGGGGAGGCATATTGAAGAGATTCTACGGCCAATCCCTCCATGTCTGTCAAATTAAGCTTAGCTAGGTCAGACAGCCACTCAGACGAATGCTCAATGAGCGTATTCAAATCCGTCGGAATTCCCTCCATCTTTTCCCGAACAGATTCCAGTGGATAAAATAACTCACCTTCTATTACCCCAGCTTTCTCTTTTCCCTCTATTACAACCGTTGCCAATTTCATTCTACAATCCCTTCCTTTCTTTTATAAACCTGCAAGCCAGGCTTTTAGTTCTTTTCGGCTTCTAAAATGATACACACGCTTCTCTTCCATCTTCTTCAGCTTTTCACGCAGCAAAGGAGCTTTCTCCTTTTCAAAGTTCCAGACCCATTTAACAAATTCCCAGTCGAGCTTCTCCTTACATCCTTCTGTCATATCAGGGCGTGAACGTTTTCGATACACAATTCGGCGTTTAACAATTCCATAGATGTTCATCCACCTTGAATAGTCGAGAAAAATAATCGTATCCGCTTCCTTCAGCCGGATATCCATGGTACCTGAATAATTGCCGTCGATGATCCAAACCCGCTCACGAGCAAGCTCCGCAACTTTCCTCCCCCATTCTTTCTTAGGCATTGGCTCCCAGCCTGGTTTCCAAAAAACCGTATCTAAATGATGAACGGGCAGGCCCGTGCGCTGCCCAAGCTCCCTGGAAAGCACAGACTTTCCTGCTCCCCCGCTTCCAATAATCATAACTCTTTCCATCGCTCGCCCTGTTCCTTCTCTTTAGTAGTAAGCCTGAATGACTGCTTCTTTCCATATGTCGCCACACGCCATACATATTCAACAGGACCCATTTTGTATGATTTAAGCCAATAGGCAGAGAAAACCGCTTGAACTGCGACAAAAAGGATAGCAAGAATCGTCCCTATGAGCATGCCAATCTGGTTGTAAAAACCGAGGCCATACGAATAAAAAATGAATGTCCAAAAAATGGATTGAGTCAGATAATTGGTCATTGACATCCGGCCAAGCGGAATGAAAGGCATGGTCAATTTTCTAAAGGAAGAAAATCGTTCATACGTAAGAGTGATACCTGTCATATAAGCCAAGGCCAATAAGGGACCGCCAAAGCTGTCCTGCATAAATAAGCTTCCTACCGTAAATCCATCGTAATACGGGTATATTTTCAAGCCTATGCCAACAACGGCGGAAAGCCCAAACATCCAGCGCAGCTTCCTCCGATGGCTGCTGATGTCCTTTAGCCAGCCAAGCTTTGCAAAGGACATGCCGGCAAGGATGCAAGGAAAAATGGACAGAAAGAGGAAGATAACATTTAGCGACCCATTCACCGCCATCCATTCCTCAAAACGAAAGGAAAAGATATCCGAAACACTGCCGCTCCCATAAACCTGTACAGCTTCCCGTGCCTTTGCCCAGTCTGTCTCCACCGCCATCTCATCTGGAAACATAACACTACTGAGGATTGTCAATGAGCCGAGCAATCCATATGGAATCGTATACAGCAAAACGGCCATCTTTAGCAGCGCTTTACCTGAAAGTTTATAAACCAGCAGGATGAACCAGCCGCAAATGGCATACGAGATCAAGATATCTCCATGCCAAATGACAAAGGCATGAATAATACCTACAAGAAGGAGAAAAGCCATTCTTCTGGAGAAAAGAAGTGGAAAGGAAATTCCCTTCTTGATTGTCCTTTCCATTAAAAGGATGGCTCCGAACCCAAATAAAAACGCGAACATTGGATAAAAGCTCCCTTGAGCCAAAACATCTACCAACGCATATGTAATGTAATCCGCTCCGCTCCAATAATCAGCTTGCAAATAGAGAAATGGAGCATGAAAATCAATCATGTTGACCAACAGGATACCAAGAATGGCTACTCCCCTTAACAGGTCAATTACCGTCAATCGTTCACTTCTCGAAACAGAATGCATATATCCCCCTTATCAATAGTCAGAATAGACAAACTACTATTCTCATTTTAGCAGGTTCTTCCTTGTTCTGTTATTAAAAGACCTTTTATAAGATAACTGTATAAATCGTTACTCTTCTCTTATATGAAAGGGCTGCGGTTTTTCTTGATTGTCTCACGTATTCGCCCAGTCGGCATATACTGATTGGAGGGATTGATCTGATTAAGTCATTCTAAGAAGGTGAGAATATGCCAGGTATAGTCGGAGTCGTGCAAATCCTCCAAATCGGAAGCAGCGGGGTCTTCAATATTGGAGATATTTACAAAGTGACCCCGTATTCCAATGCAAAAACCTTCTCAGGGGCCGGTTCCTTCAACACCGGGGATTACGTGGCGGTCAACAATCCATACAGTGCCACGAATACGTATGACGCCGATGCTATTGACGAACCAATTGCATTTACTTTATAGGGGTGGAAGAGATGAATTTCTTTATTAAACAGAGCATTAATATAAATATGATTAGGATTAATGCCATTGCCAACTCGTCTGTCTTTCAAATCGGAAGCACAGGAATCATTAAAGCACAATCCTATTTATCGAATAGCGGCGAATTTACAGCACCGGCACCTGAACCAAAACATCCATTATTTCAAACTGCGCAGGAGACATCACAAGTGAAGATTATGGATTAAAAAAGGGGTGAATTCAGTTTTGCAGTATAACCTGACCCAGCTTCTCTTTCAGTTGCAGCAAACCATCCAAAGCCAAAAGGAATCCATATGCCAACTTGAGAATAATCTGGCTCAATTACAGGGCGATCTTCTCGAATTGAAACAACAAAACCCTGTACGCATCGATAAGATTGAATATAATTTCGATCAATTGAAAATTGAACGGCTTGAGGGCACATTGAATATTGGCTTATCTCCACAAGATTTAAACGACATAGATGAATTTGCCGTCAATGGCCAGGCTCCTTTTGCTCCCTTCCTATTCCCAGGTCGAGAAGAATTTGTTCATCAGTTATCAGATGAAATTATTCAAGGGTTCCATAAGGATAAGGATGAAATCTTTTCGGAGGCTGAGCGACATTGCAGCAGGAAAGCAGACGGGGATATGCGGTCATTCATCACAGATGATCTAGCACGGCAGGTGCCGCAGCGCATCAATCACTATCTTGACCAAACACCAGCTTATAACAGGCATGAACAAAAGCTGCCGCAGGTGCGCGAGCAAATACTCGAAGTCATTCACACCGATATCCAAAATGCCATTAACCGCTTTTTGCAGGTTTATCC
The DNA here is from genome assembly GCF_051873915.1 of Pradoshia sp. Taxonomy (NCBI): domain Bacteria; kingdom Bacillati; phylum Bacillota; class Bacilli; order Caryophanales; family Bacillaceae; genus Pradoshia; species Pradoshia sp. The sequence continues at coordinate 98,338 of NZ_JBJEFJ010000133.1, read as the reverse complement.
TGAATCCATGAAGGAGGATTCCAAATGAATTTCCAAGTCATTAATGAACAATTATGCGTAGGAAATATTCACCTCATTTCCATCTCCAGTTCTTCAGCTTTAAAAGTAGGGGATACAGAGGTCATGCAGTTATTCACTGCCTCTGATATTCCTCCACAAGCACTAGAGTTTGGTCCTTTACAGCCAATCGTAACGAGATAAGGCAGATTATGTGGGAGAGAACATCCATCGTTAACAATATCCATGTATCCATTCTTTCACGGGGAGCCATTTTTGAGGTTGGAGAGATTCAATATTTCCGCACCAGCGATAATGTCTTGGCCTATCAAAGAGAGCAGGAACTATTTTTTGGTCAGGAAGGAAACTTTGGGGATTATAAAGTGTTCTATGCTGAACCAGATTTTGAGCCCGTCTATGAACCTATCCAAATGAGCTTTTTGAATCCGAATCCGTACATCTATGTAGGCGGTATCCAATCTCAGGCCGTTTCCAGTTCATCTATTCTTCAGATTGGCAACGGCCGATATATGCGCCATGAAACAAGAGTCATGAATATAAGGCAATTATTGAGTAACAGGCAGACCAAGGAAGGAGGGGATTAATATTGCCGGCTCTAGTTGGTTCGGTACAAATCTTAAATGCGGGCAGCGGTGTCATTCAATTCGGTGATTCCTTGGTTATCTCGCCTAAGTTCGCTAATAAAAGTGTCAATGGATCAGGTTCAGGTATCACGGGAGGTCTCATCTTTGATACGAATGGCTTGAGTGCAAACTCTGTCATTGACATCAACGGAATAGACCAGCCGATTACGGGGAATTACTAAACCTAAGGCAGCCTCCTACAGTGGAGACTGCCTTTTTTTACATTCAATATCAAAAAAAACGTGTCTGCCGTCACGGTATTCAACAAAAAAATCCGTTATTGTTATCGTGACAAATAAACTGAAAGAAGTGTGAATAGACTATGTCCTTTTATCTATCACTAACTCCTTATTATGATGCCATCTTTCCAACCAATGAAAAGGCATTATCCTTTATCGCATCCCAATTTAAAAAAGGCGCCTCCTTGCTTGATGCGGGCGCAGGCACTGGAAATATGGCCGTCTCTCTAGCCAAGCAAGGGTTCCAGCTGACCGCTATGGAACCGGAGGGCGTGATGGCGGAACAAATCCGCTCAAAGGCTGAGTCCGGTCATCTTCCAATTGCCGTTACAACGAAAACTATGCAGCAATTGGACGAGCTTGAGGGGTCCTTTGACGGCATTTATTGCATTGGCAATACCCTGGTTCATCTGCATGACGAGCAGGAAATTCGCAGCTTCTTCAAACAAGTGTTTCAAAAGCTCAATAATGGAGGCCGCTTAATTTTCCAAATTGTCAATTATGATAAGGTACTGAAAAGCGGAGACTTTACTTTTCCTGTTATGGAGAAGGATTCATTCACATTCATGCGCGAATATGAGCTTGATGGTGACCATATTCTGTTTACCACATCCATTTCCCAAAACGGCTCTACCATCAAGAACACGATTCCCTTATACCCGGCTACCTCAAAGAGGCTGCTGTCCTTGCTTCAGGACTGCGGGTTTAAGACTGTCAGCATGTACGGAAACTTTGAGAGCAAGGAGTATTCTTCTCTTCAATCTCCTGCTCTCATTGTCTCAGCCGTAAAGCCTAGCTAAAGAGAAGATCCTCCAGGGCGGCAGCATCACAAATGGTGATCTGCCTCCCTGATTGCTTGATGTATCCTTCCCGTTGAAAGAAAGAAAGCTTCCTGCTTAATGTCTCCCTTGTCGTACCGAGCATCGAAGCGGCATCCGTTTTATTGACTGGGAACTCAAAGCTCTCCTTACCACTCTTCTCGGCACATTGCAGAAGAAAAGCAGCCAGCCGTTGTCCTACATCATGATGACTAATCTGGCTCAAGGTTAGCTCGGCACGTTCCAGTCTCTCACTCAGCTGATGGAATAAGTTAAAGACCAAACTTGGGCTTTTCTCTAATATTTGTTTAAACAATCGGCCTTCTAAAATACAAACCTCCGTCATTTCAAGTGCTTCGGCGTTGGATGGAAGCGGACTGTTCCTAAATAAAGAAAGCTCACCGAAAAAGTCACCCTCCTGGATGATTCGGACGATTTGCTCACGCCCCTCACCTGAGACATAGGTGATTTTCACTTTCCCTTTACGCACAATAAACAAATTATCATTCAACTCGCCAGCTATATAAACGGCTTCTCTCTTTTTATACGTTCTATGGGTAATGATCTTTGAGAGCTCCATCAACTCTTCGCTTTTCAAGCTTTTGAAAATAGGCACAAAAGCTAAGCAAGATTTTCTACTGCATTGCAAACAAGTCATTATGTAACTCCCCCTGCTTAAACGTCTAGTTAGATTGATGGCATTTCGCCATTCCCTATTGTCCTTCATTATGTCTTAACTGACTAGATAAAATACTTTTCCAA
>NZ_JBJEFJ010000133.1:84014-95778 GCF_051873915.1 Pradoshia sp. | reverse complement strand
GATGTGATGCCGGTCACATTCAATCCATTTAATTCATGCTACTTTTTACATAAAGGTTCAGTATTAAAGAGGTGAAATAATGATGAAAATCATTCAACTGAATAACTCATTATATGACATTTGTCAAAAACATCCTGAGGTAATCTCGATTATGAGTGAACTGGGATTTACACATATTAATAAACCAGGGTTGCTCCAGACAGCCGGCAAGGTTATGACGATTGAGAAAGGCTGCAAAATGAGAGGCATCCCATTCGATATGGTTGCAAAAACATTTGAACAGCATGGATTCACATTAATGGAGGATTGATTGAAATGAGCGAACTAATCAATAATCGTGAACAAACTCAATTAACAAAAACCGAGCGTCAGGAACTTCTAAAAGAAATCATCATCGATCTGCATAACGGACGCAGTGTCGACGAAGTAAAGGAGCTCTTTGAAAAGGCTGCAGGTACTATTTCTGTTGAAGAGATCTCTCAGCTTGAACAAGCACTTATCGAAGAAGAGGGTATCCCCGTCTCAGAAGTCCAGCGTCTTTGCTCCGTACACACCGCTGTATTTAAAGGAGGAATTGAAGAAATCCACCGAAGCAGCAAACCAGAGGAACAGCCAGGCCACCCAGTCCATACATTTAAGCTTGAGAACAGAGAAATCGACATGCTCGTTAATTTCAAGATTCAGCTGCATTATGAGCGCTTCTTAAAAGAGGACAGCCAGGAAAACGCACTTAAGCTGCTAGAGGACTTAAATCTTCTGCTCGATATCGATAAACATTACAGCCGTAAAGAAAATCTCTTGCTTCCTTATCTCGAGAAATATGGCATATTAGGTCCTACCCAAGTCATGTGGGGTGTCGATGACCGAATCCGAGATGCCATTAAGGCTGCCAAGCAGGCTTTAACAGTCTATGACGGCACTGGTTTGGACTTCCTGATGAATACAATGGATTTTGTTATTCGAGAAGTATCTGAAATGATTTTCAAAGAGGAAAACATCCTCTTCCCAATGGCTCTTCAGCATCTGACAGAGGATGAATGGATGAAGATTGCCCATGAAAGTGACGTAATCGGATTCTGCCTAATTAACGGTGCAGCAGAATGGAAGCCTGAAAGAAAAGCATTGGCCGGCTCCGCCATGTCAGAGGGATTCATTAAGATGGAAACAGGCGTACTATCCGTTGAGCAGTTAGAATTAATGCTCAACCACTTGCCGGTAGACATCACCTTCATTGACGAAAATGATGTTGTACGCTACTTCTCTCACGGGAAGGAACGGATTTTCACCCGGACAAAGGCCGTCATCGGCAGAACGGTGCAGAACTGCCATCCCCCAAGAAGCGTCCATGTCGTTGAGCAGCTCCTGCACGACTTTAAATCCGGCCTGAAGGATAGTGAGGATTTCTGGATTAAATTCAAGGACAAGTATATCTTTATCCGTTATTTTGCCGTCCGAGATGCAGAAGGCGCATATAAAGGGACGCTTGAATTCACCCAGAATATCACGCCTATCCAAGAAATTGAGGGAGAAAAACGCATTCTATCCTATTAAGATTTCAGGGAACCTTCTTATTTGAAGGTTCCCTGTTTTATATGAACGATATTTTCCCTTAACAGCTTATGAATGAAACAATGCATTCAACTCCCATTCTTCTCTTAAAAGGCCCATTCGGATGGAATCATAATACCTTCCATTATAGTAACGACATTTCCGAAGCCTTGCCTCCATCGTCATGCCAAGCTTTTCACCAAGACAAATCATCCGTTCATTCCCCGACCAAGTAGTAAAACCTACTCGGACCAATGGCAGGGTATTAAACAAATGATTGGTCCATAGACGGAGAGCCTTAGTCCCATACCCTCCATTCCAATACCTCGGATTATAAATGACAATCCCCATTTCCAGCCAAAGGGATGGCTGATGCTCCCAATAATAACTGACGGTTCCAATCACCTCGCCTTTTACCTCAATAGCCCACTGTTTATCTTGACCGATAATCTGATCTTTTTTAGCTAAATATTCTTCTAACGGTATTTGCTTATGCTCGAAGTATGGAGCATCCCACTTTTTCCATTCAGGAGACTCTTCTTTATAAATTAATGACCATAATATTGGCAGGTCCTGCTCCATAATTGGCCGAATCACCAGTCCATCAACCCCGCAATACATACTAACTCCCCCTAAATTCACTCTTCTATTGTACTTCTAGGTGATGTCGTTTATTTCCTTCAGATAATCTGTCCAACAGCTGAAAAAAGACTTCCATCATTTCTATTTCCAAATGCATTTTTATTGTATATAATAGCGCTATTCCAATGCATGAAGCGACTGACCTATGCAAAATGTTAAGCTCCAGATATGGAAATAAGAAAATAGAGGGAAAAATATTGATTACCGAATTACAAACGGAACGATTAATACTTAGAAAAATAAAAGCTTCAGACTCCACTGCTTTATTTAAAATCTGGTCTGATCGGGAAGTTACCAGGTTCATGAATATCACTCGTTTAACGGAAGAACGTGAGGCACTAGACATCATTGCTATGCTCGACGGCTTCTTCCAAGAAGGTAAAGCTATTCGTTATTCGATTATTCATGCAGAGTCAAATCAAATAATAGGCTCCTGCGGCTTCAATTTCTTAGACTTCGAAAACTTAAAAACAGAAATTGGTTATGAGCTTGGGAAGGAATACTGGGGTAAAGGCTATGCCGGGGAGGCCATTAACTGCTTAGTGGATTATGCATTCCATACGCTTCATTTCAATAGAGTCGAAGCAAAAGTCGAGCCTGAAAACAGCAACTCCATAAGACTGTTGGAAAAGCTGCATTTCCAGTTTGAAGGCACCTTACGAAAATCCGAGAAATCAAAAGGCCTATTGATTGATTTAAATATGTATTCGAAGCTAATAACGGATTAACCTACTAGTGAAAAGCCTTATTCAGAGAGAATATAGGCTTTTTTTCTTAGATTCCTGTCCTATCAATCGCCTCTGTTTATTGACAGAGTAAACCGCTATTAATACCCTTTTGCGTATCAGATAAGCCAGAACAAAAAAGATTAGTACCATAATAGCTATTTTACTGAAGGACAGCTGGCTAAAAGATTTGAGTAAAATAAAAAAGCTGCCATGCACAATCATTCATGCATGACAGCCTTTATATAAACGCCTATAGCTTAATGAAATGGGCGCCGTCAAAGAAGAACAAGTACTTCTCCTTAATCTCTCTCTTCAATATTTGCTCCAATGCGCGTGTGTATAGTTCAATCTGCTTCACATAACGCGCCCTCAATACTTCTTCTGCTTCTTCAAATCCGTTCGGGAAGCGGCCGGTAATAGCATCGGTTTTGTAATCGACGAGCACGAGGCCATTTTCATCCTCGAACAGGCAGTCAACAATCCCTTGCACGAGGATATTCTCATCCCCGCCGTCCCAATCATGATAGGCTTCCCTTGCTGGGTAAGCCATCGTGAATGGTACTTCCTTACGGATTTCTTTCGCGTGCTTCATTCGCTGTCCAATTTCACTTTCAAAGAAGCCAAGTAGCTGAGCGGCATCAATTGCCTCTGCCTGCTCCTTCGTAATGAACTCCTTCATAACAAGCCTTTCCACCAAGGTCTGAATAGACTCTTCATTCACCGGCTCGCGTGCATCAATATGCTGCATAACAAGATGGACCAATGTCCCGCGTTCGGCAGGTGTCATCTTCTTCTGCTGTATAAAGGACGGACGCTTTAGGTTCGTTTGCTTGAACCGGGCTTTGACGAGCGTTGCTGCACTGTACGGATCCTCGGGCTCATTCATTCGTTTCAATTCGGATACGGATTGCTTCGACCGTTCTCCAGTCGCACTTGTATATTCGTATTCCCATGCGAGCTGTCGTTTGACATGTTCATGATACTTCGATTCAATCGGGACAGGCTCCATTTGCTGAATGGATTCAAACAATTGCTTTGTCTCCAAGCTTTCCTCTTCCTTGACGGATTGAAGCGAGCTTCCCCCCCGAAGATGAACCTGCCATCTAGAAGGATGCTCGGCAACCTCGCCGCTTGCCCCTTCTGTCACGGATTGATGACGGCAGAGAGCAGGACCAATCCAATCCATATAGGAAACCGCATTGGCACGTACATAATCGGGAAGAAGCCAATCCTCCCTCTTGCTGTAGGCAGACCATTTATCGAGTGCCTTCACGCCATCTGAGACGGTTCCAATCAAGTACAGCTTCTCCTTGGCACGTGTTAAAGCCACATAGAGAACCCGCATTTCCTCTGAAATATTCTCTAGCTGCATTTTTTTCTTAAAGGCAATCTGCGGCAAGGATGGGTATGTGAGACGCAGCTCCGGATTCACGTAACGGAAGGCAAGTCCCAAGTCTTTATCAATCAAATATGATTTCCGGAGGTCCATTTGGTTAAAGTTCCTAGACAGGCCGCCAAGAAGGACAACCGGGAATTCAAGACCCTTACTGCTGTGAATCGTCATCAGGCGGACAACATCCTCCTGTTCACCTAATGCCCTTGCTGCTCCAAGGTCACTTCCCCTCTCCCTCATCCGGTCGATGAAGCGAAGGAAACGGAAGATACCACGGAAGGAGCTTTCCTCATATTGCCGTGCCCTTGTGTAGAGTGCGAGTAAATTGGCCTGCCTTTGCTTTCCTCCGGGCATTCCGCCAACAAAATCATAATAGCCCGTATCACGGTAAAGCTGCCAAATCAAGCTTGATAAAGCCCCTTGGCGAGCTTCTGTCCGCCATATATCAAGCTGCTTAAAGAAGGTCTGCACCCTTGTAAAGGCAGAGCCGTATTTCTCTGCAGAACCCTTACAGCAGTATTCCTTCAGCGCCTCATAAAAGGTTCCTTTTGGCATCGTGATGCGGATATCAGCCAGCTCCTCTTCATTCAGCCCGACCATTGGCGAGCGCAATACAGAGGCAAGCGGGATATCCTGATATGGATTATCGATGACCTGCAGCAAGGAAATCATGATTGCTACTTCAGTCGCCTCAAAATAACCAGTCGATAGATCTGCATAGACCGGGATTCCCTGTGCCCTGAACTCATCCATGATGGCTGGTGCCCATGGCATGGAACGAAGCAGGATGACAATGTCCCGATAAGTAATATTACGGTACGTTTTTGTTTTCGCATCATAGATTTTGCGGCGTTCCTCGATCAATGTTTTAATGATTTCCGCCATCTGCCTTGCTTCCAGAAGGACGGCTTCCATATCCTCATCCTCTTCGCCGTCAGCCGTTTCCATCGTCTCCTCTGATTTATCAATCAGATAGAGCTCAATGGGGTACTCCTCTTCCTCCGGATAAGCCGCTCCCTTTTTCAGCTCAGCCGCTTCATCATAATCAATCTCACCAACCGTTTTGCCCATGAGCTGCTTAAATAAGAAGTTCGTCCCGGCAAGCACCTCGCGCCGGCTGCGGAAGTTTTTGTTCAAGTCGATTTTCATTCCGCTATCTTCCGGCACGGGCAGGAATCGGCCGTATTTACCCATGAATAAATTCGGTTCGGCAAGACGAAAGCGGTAAATAGACTGCTTCACATCCCCGACCATGAACATATTGCCTGCAGCTTCTCCCTCTTCGGTCACAAGCTGCAGGATAGTTTCTTGGACCATATTCGTATCCTGATACTCATCGACGAGCACTTCCTTGAACTTCTTCCGGTACTCAAGGGCAACATTGCTTGGAATCCATTCCCCATTTTCTTTTGTTGCAAGGATTTCTAAAGCCATATGCTCAAGGTCTGAGAAATCCACGATGCCTCGTTCAAGCTTAGCTTGCGTGAATCTTTGCTGGAATGCTTGAACAAGCCGCGCAAGCGTGATGACATACGGTTTCATGTCTATCATGTCCTTGATGAAGCTCTCTTCTTTCCTGAAGAAGAGGTCATCAGCAATCGCCTTAATGGACTTCTTCACATTATCGCGAATCGTTTTCGCCCGCTTGGCAAGAGCTTCATCGCATGTGCCTTTACGGATGGATTTTGCCTTTACGAAGGCTGCCCCATTAAAGGCTTCAGACATCGCTGACCAGCCATTTTGCACGGATTGCCAAAGGCCGTCAATCACAGTCTCATCCGCCTTGAAGGTTTCCCCCAAAGCAGCCGGACCCTCAGGGAGAAGGGTTAATTGGTACCCCTCCTCAATCATTTCCTTCGCTGCTTGAAGACGCATGTTAATATCAAATTCAAGCACCGGATAAAATGGCAGCTCCTCAATCTTCGCTGACGGGTCGACATTATACATGTCAGCCAAACCATTCAGCCATGCACTAGGATCAGGATTAGAGCGGGCAAAATCATCGAGCCTGCGGATAATTTCCAAGATGGTCCGGTCGCTTCGGTCATCTGTAAAAGCATCCACAAGTCGGAAAAAGTCCTCATTATCTGGAATGCCATACTCATCCTCAAGCATGTCCTCTAATGCCTCATCTCGAATCAGCTCCATTTCTGTCGCATCGCCGATTCGAAAGCCAGGGTCAATGTCGAGCAAATAATAATGGCTTCTGACAATCTCCAAGCAGAAGGAGTGAAGCGTGGAAATGGAAGCCTTATTCAAAAGCCCAAGCTGTTTGCGTAAATGTCTTGAACCAGGCTGGCGCTTAATTTCCTTTTCTAGCGCCTCCGCAATCCGGTGGCGCATCTCAGCAGCTGAAGCATTCGTAAAGGTTACTATTAATAGGCGGTCAACATCGAGCGGCTTTTCCTCAGAGATGACCTTCTTTATGATCCGCTCAACAAGGACGGCTGTCTTCCCGCTCCCGGCAGCGGCAGCAACAAGGATATCACTGCCGTCTGAGGCGATGGCCTTCCACTGGTCATCTGTCCAAAGCGCATCAGCGGGCTTTTTTGGCAACGGTGTTCGTTCATTCATCTGCTTCTTCCTCCTCTCTCAATGCAGTAAAGATGGCATCCTTCTTAGCTGGTTTTAATATTCGATAATCATTGCTCTCAAGAGACGGGTCAAATTGGCAGACGGTTTTATACTGGCAGAAGGTGCAAGGCATCTTATTCTGCAGCCGGTATGGTTTAATGTCTGAGACCCCGCTTGTGATTGCTGTTCCGGTATCTGTATAAATCTTCTTCATATGCTTGCTCAGAAGCGAGAACTCCTCTTCGCTCGCAATTTTGGAGGCGGCAGTGAACGTTCCATCCTTCTTGAAACCTGCAGGTACAATCAGTGATTCTCCGCCCTCTAAATCAGAGTCCATCATCTTGACGACCTCATCATCGCCAAGCAAGAGGCCCTTCATCTTGAAGCTCTTGAATACTTCTCGTTCTATTTGTTCAAGCGTATAGACGCCATTATTCTTAATCATTGGGTTATGGACGTGGAAGTACAATACCCCGGCTGGCTTTGCCTGCTTGCCGACCAACAGCGGTGAATGTGTGACAGCAATATCCAAGTAAGTCAGCATCTGCAGGGCAATCCCATAATAAATCTCCGTGAAATTCAAATCCTTGGAGCTCGATTTATAGTCAACGATACGTAAATACGTTCCATCTCCCACATCAGCCCGGTCCACTCGGTCAATCCGTCCGGCAAGCTCCATCTTCGTTCCATTCTTCAGGGAGAAGGTTAATGGCGGCAAATCTCCCCGCTTCCCGAAACCAAGCTCCAGCCCAATCGGGGAGAACTGGCTGTTTCTTGCCTGACCGCTCAAGGTGATGGATGCCCGGCCGACAACATGCTCGAGCTTCCTCTTCAAATAATGGAACCGGTTCGAGGATAATAGAATTTCATTTTGCAGCTTTGGTGCCATCAGTTCGACCGCCTGGCGGGCAAGCTCTAAGCATTGCTCCTTCGTCATTGCTCCCCATGTCGTTCCAGTTTTGATGATTTGTTCTGTCATCCACTGAAGCGCTCCGTGGAACATCTCTCCTATATCCGGCGCCTCCAGCTTGTACACTTCACGGTCGCGCAGCCGGAGTCCGTGGGATGTGTAATGAGCAAATGGACAGCTGTTAAAGAGCTCCATCCTTGAGACGCTTCCCTGGATGGTTTCCCCGTATAATTCCTGAGCCTTCTCATCAGGAATCTTCTTCGCCTTGTTCTCATAGGACAAAGCAGAGAGAACGAAGGCCGCCTGGTCTTTCATTGGACCGTCCTGGCGGTATTCATTGTAAACATCCCACCAAATATCAGAAACAGGATAGTTTTTCTTCTTCTGCAGCAGCTGGCCGGCAAGGAAGGAAAGTGTCGATCTCGTATGAACGATATACTCAAGCTGGAGCTCATCACTCATTTCTGCCGGGTCATGAACGAAGAAGGTTTCTTTATTATGGGCAAATAAATCCTTGATTCGCTTGATATAGGATGAGGCGAGGAGCTGCTTGCCCTCATCATCTGCAAGCGGATAGGAGTAATACGTATAATCTGATGCGAGCAAGAATGCTTTATACGCAGCAAATTCCTCATCCAAAAGCTTGGTCTTAGAGGTCGGCGCAAGCTTCAGTCCAGCAGACTGCAGTGTTTCACGGTCCGCATCTGACAGGATGCCCTCGTCACTCATTCTCGATGGGATGACGCCTTCATTTAAACCGGCAATAAAAGCAATCTTCACGTTTTGTGGACGTGATAAATCGAGATTCGTGACAACGACTTGGTCAAGTGACGGCGGGATTAAGGAGAAATTCAGCGTTTCAATCCCGCTCTCCATAATCGCCGTGAAATTCTTCATCGTGATCGGCCTGTCACCGGCAATCTCGACAAACTGGTCAAGCAAATCGATGACACTATTCCACGCTTGTCCATGCTCGGCCGCATTGGTGAGCTGCCCTTCCTCTTCTCCCATTTCCGCAAGCCTCTCAAGCTTGGCTGGTACAGCCAGCTCATCAAGATATTGATAGAAGGCTTGGGCATAGTCAATTCCGAGCTTCGCCTTCTTAATTCGGTTCACGAGACGGCGGAGCGGTTCAGCTACCTCTTCCTTGATGGCATTGATTTCTGCTTCCATCTTTAATTCTGCATCGGTCTGAACCGTATCGACTAGTTCAAGGCCGCGATTACGTTTATACGTCCAAGTCTGCTTTTTCGTCCAGCGGTCCCCGTAATATCCTCTTGAGAGCACATAGTTTTCAAGAACAGCTGCCTTCTCTCGCGCTTGTTTCAAATCGGAGCCTTCGGCAAATAATAAATCCGTCTTAATGGCCCTGAAAACCGGCTCATACCGCCAGTTTGTCGAGAGAATCTCCATCGTGGAGCGAATAAGTTCAATAAGCGGGTGATTGAGCATCGGCCTCTTCTCATCAATGAAGAAAGGAATGCCGTAATCGGTGAATACGGTCTCCACCACTTCTGCATACTCCCCACTGTTGCGCGTTAAGACAAAAATATCCCGATAACGATACCCTTCACGTACCGATTTCAGAATTTTCCTTGCGATGCCCTCTACCTCTGCACGGCGATTGCCTGATGGACAGAACTCAAATTGAGCCTCCCCTTCAAAGATAGGGGCCGGACGGTTCGCGAACCATTGATCCAAATGCTGCATAGATTCATTCTCAATAAAACGATGCGGCTCAACAAATAGGCGATCCTCTTCAATCGGCACACCATTATCCTGAGCAATCTGGTAAAGATCAAAATACGTCTCTCCTGTCATGCGGAACAGATGGAGAGGGTCCGGCATCTCGCTCTTGAATGGCTGATCAAGCGTTAAGGAAACCGTCACATTGCGGCAGGTTTGCATTAAGCTTGCCAGGATGCCGTATTCCTGTGTCGTAAAGCTGTAGAATCCATCCACATAAATATCTGCATTACGTAAATAGGAGGATTCCGGGATTTTCTCCATCAGCAGGGTGAAGTAATCCTCTGTATCGACATATTTGCCTGTAAGTTCTTGTTCAAAGCCCTCATAAATCGCTGTTAAGTCATCCAGCTTGGAGCGAAGAATCGGTGACAGCTCTCCTTCTGATTTCTCCGCCATTTCAGCAGGCGTAAGGCAGTAACGCTTGCATTCCTTCAGCATCTCGTTTAGCTGAGCGATAAAGCCCTGCTTATCGCTGGAGCGCTTAAAGGTCGTCAGCTCATCCTTCTTTTCCTCGAGGATTTTGCGAATAACCATATTGACCCCGACATTGCTCAAATGCCGGCGCCCCATCCCGCCTGTCTCCTGCAGAATCTTCCAGGCGAGACGGCTGAAGCTGAACACCTGGGTGCGGATCATCCCGCCAAGTCCAGGTGTGTTAATCAGCTCAAGCTCAGCCTGAAAGGTCATTTGGTCTGGTACGATATATATAATAGAAGGACCTTCTGGATCTTCTGCCAGCTTGGTCCGAATTTCATCTAAAATGGCCGTGGTCTTCCCCGTGCCTGTTTTACCAATATAGAATTGTAAAGACATTTCTCAACTCCCCCTTTACATACCTATCGTCTATTTTACCATATCACCTCTTCCGCTCACGCATTCAAACCCCAAAAATGCAAACAAACATTCTGTTTTTTATTTCCAGCAACAGGGAATTAGGGAAGTGTACACAAAACCATATTAGGAGGAAATCGAATGAGCAAAAGCATACTCATCACCGGAGCAGGTACCGGACTCGGTCGTGGAACAGCCCTTGGACTGGCACAGGCAGGCCACCGCGTGATTGCAACCGTTGAAATCACCAGCCAAGTCACCTCTTTAAGAGAAGAAGCAAAGGAAAAGGGAATTGAGCTTGAGGTTATGAAGGTCAATATTAATGACCCAGGAGATTTGAGGGCAATGGAGCATTGTGATTTTGACATATTCGTTGCCAATGCCGCACTAGGCGAAGGAGGACCGATTGCTGAGATTCCAGTCCAGCGTCTGAAGGATTTATTTGAGACAAATGTATTCAGCACCTTAAAAACGGCCCAAATTGCTGCACGAAAATTTGTGCAAAAGCAATCCGGCAAAATCGTGTTCGTCAGCTCAATTGCCGGCTTAAGTGCCGCTCCTTATCTCGGTCCCTATTCGGCCACAAAACACGCTCTTGAAGCCATCGCCCAATCCATGAAGGAAGAACTGAAACCATTCGGTGTCCAGGTTGCCACCATCAATCCCGGGCCATACAAAACCGGATTCAATGACCGCATGGTTGAGGAACCGTGGAAATGGTACGGCCCTAAGATTCACTTCACCACGCGAGAGCAATACGCCAAGGGAACCGAGGTGTTCGAAAAGCAATTTGCCCCTGAGGATATGATTGCGAAAATGGTTGAGGTCATCCCGGCTGAGCATCATGCCTTCCGCACCGTCTGGCCGGAACGCTCTGAGAAGCAGGTCAAGGATTATGAACAAAAGATATGGGAAGATACGATTTAGACAAAATGAAAACGCCAGCGGGATCAAGGTATTCTCCCGCTGGCGTTTTTATTTTTCCCACTCTGGCATCGTGATTCTATATCCGCTGAACGAGCGGAATCCCAGCTGTTCATAATAGGTTTTGGATGTTGAACTGGCCAGCAGCTCCATCCGCGTCTTCGGATAGAAGCTATGGGCATGCTTCAGTAGGGCTTTTCCAATACCACAGCCGCGGTACTCCTTCTTCACAAGCAGCTCGCATACATAAAGGGTGACCACCCCATCTGTAAGACCGCGCATATACCCGGCCATCACTCCATTACATTCAGCTACGAAGGCGACATCAGAATGTTTCCAGGCAGCTTTTGTCTCCTCGGATTTCCCTGCTAGATTCGTCCATCCTTCCTCTTCATTTAACTGCTGTATATGGAAGAAATCCTTTTCTTCAAACCTTCGAATATACATTTGCTTCGGCTGCATAAC
>NZ_JBJEFJ010000133.1:33286-83914 GCF_051873915.1 Pradoshia sp. | reverse complement strand
AAATGAACACCTGTTTCGTTACTGTACCTCCACAAGCAGGAAGAACCATCCATTTTATCGAATAAAAATGAGAGAAAGGAGGATTACTCATGAATTATCTAAATTTATTCCTTGCAGCCGGTATCTTAGCCGGAATTGGCTGCTATGCCATGACTTACTATATATCCAAATTGATTTCCCCGCTTTATCGATCGCTTATGGTCGGCGGGGCAGCCGTCATGCTTTTGTTGGCAAGCATCGCCCTCATCGGTGGATGGGATGGCATTCCGTTTGGTTTCATGGCCATCGGCATTGGCATCGTCAGTGTCTTGCTCGCTCTGACTATTCGCTTTCCGCTCATCAAGCGAATCGGGCTGGTTCTTCTGGCCGGCTGGGCAGGCCTCTTGCTCGTCACTCCATTGTTGGCAGGGGAAACAAACTATTGGGTGCTCGACAAGCAAGGAACTGATGGCTATACGGACTCTTCTCTTTCCAGCGAGTATGATGCCCTTCAGCGAAATGCGTCTGTCCGAGGTTATTCCATTCACACGATTTCAGAGGGCAATCCCGCTATCGTCCTCTCCCTTGGTGAGGTAATGAAAGGCTCTAACCTAGAAGTGGTAAACGTGGAGAACGAAAACAACCGAACCACTATCACGGTACGGAGTTTTGCGAATGGGTCCTCTGAGGCAAATCCAACCATTATGATTGGCTTAAATGAGCTGAAAGAAGAAATCATTGTCACCGATACCGATGGCACCCGTTATCCGAAACTGGACTGATGTCCAGTTTTTTATTGCCTGGATTTCTCAAACAGCTATGCTAATGTAACTATTATTATTTACAGACCCCCAGTCCGTTCTATCATTCTCATTAATACTTTTCTGCCAATCACTTCACTAAAGGTGACTTATGAAGCGTATAATCATTCTTGGTATAAACATGATGATATTCCAAACTATCTCTACGATAATATCTATTAGGACATCTTTAAGAAATCTGCCTGCTTTTCTGATTCTCCTCATCTTCTACTGACCCCTGCTATTCTTCTGACCTGGAGCAATAAATGCCCTTTTCTATTTTCAATCAATATTTCCATCTATAATGACCTACAATTGGTTGTTGATAAGAAGTTAATTTAATTTCCGATGCAAAGGGAGGGGTGTTATGAATTAAATAAGGGATGCCATCTTTGGCCCTTTTATCAGAAATGATGCCGGCATGGTCTGTCCCCTCCAAATAGATGACAATATCCCCAGGCTGCCACTCCGCTAAATTCTCTGGATCATTAGGAATCAATTCGGTCGTAAGGGATTCGGCAAATCGCTCAAAAAAGACATGCTGATTAGGAACCCTCCTGAAATCAATATGAGGATCAGGGTTTTCCCCTACCCGTGGATATAAAGACGAATGTTCTTGAATATCTTGATCCATCAACTCTTTTAAATGGATGCCCGCTCCTGCCAATCCTCTCCAAATAACATCTGTGCATACTCCCTCGCTGTCTGGAGGATAACCGCCTTCATAATAAGCACTCTTGTAACGTGTTCGATTCTCCACTTCTTCCCTCGCAGCATTCACGATGTCCAGCGGATCAGCCACCGTATTCTGATTTTGATCAACCCTTGCATACTTTTCCTCCACAGTAACTTTTTCTGCTAAGGGATTATCAAGATGTATACCTGCCATGTCCAAAATCAAACCGTCCCGATAAAGCATCGTAAACAAGGGAGCTGTCACTGCCAAACCCACGCCAGCTATCAACATTATTTTTTTCAGCTTCATTTATCTCCCCCCTCTGCATAAAGCAAACAATTATATATTCTGATAGTCACTGAAATATACTCCCATATGGAATTCAACAATAAAGGGCATGAATCCTTCTTGAATTCATGCCTCATTAACTAGATTAAGAGCAAAATCTCAATATTCTACAATCGTCAGCCATTGACCATCCGGCCCTACGGTTATGTGGGGAACTTTGAGTGCTTTAAAGAGTTCACCTAAATCAAGGTTTTTCTTGCTAATTTGATTTAAATGCTGGGATATATCTAACTCCGAAAAAACAAAAAAGTCTATTGTTGAAGACCTTAAATAAAACTCGTAAACATATTGTTTCTTACGATCCTTCACATACCCCAAAAGTCCAATCGTCCTTGGAAAGATTTGTATTAAGGGGAATTTAATCTTTTGGATTACAACAAAATCATCCGACAGCTGATTTAGCAAATCCTCCTCCCAATCAGGAATAATGGCATATATATAACAATCTTGCTTATAAATGTCATCGATTATATCCACAAATTCCTGTTCATCTATTTCCTCATCCAGTAATTGTTCCATTATCTTTGGGGTGCGATTCACCTTAATCACCTCTTTGTTATTTGAATATTAAATCGAGATAGCTTTCCTCATCCTGCTGCCCTCTCCATTTGCATATGAGCAAAAAAAGAGCTGATAACAGCTCTTTTTTACTAGAATTAACAAAGTCCTTTATTGACTAACATTCACTTTCCTCACAACCACACTCATATTCCTTGAAGATGAATTCCTTGTATAGTCTATACTCTTTAAATTCACGTGTATCCGATTCATATACCTTAACCAAAGGAGCCACATCCACCTTGGCCAATTCCTTAATTTGTTCCTCTACATCCTTCGTTAAATCCAGGATATATTCGTTCATGTCTATAAAAAGATCATTATGCTCACAGACATCATAAGTGACGGCCAAGTAAAATTTTTTCATTTGTTATCCCTCCACTAAACCCTCTCTATTTATCTTATATAGTTCACCTTTTATATGGAAGCAATAACTATTTTGAGACCAGCCTAACTCATGTCTAGCTCTCGCCATCCAAAACAGAGGCAAGCTCTTCATAAAGTTCTTCACGCCTCCTCATCAATTCCCCCTGCTGCTTCGTTAATTTTCTCAGGATTTCTGTATCGTTTCCCTTTTGAAGCTTTTCTGAAATCTCACATAAGGACGTTTCTACCTTCTCTATTCTTTTCTCTAACATCTCTAATTTGTTTTCTGCTTTGTTGAAGCTCACCCTTGGCTCAACTGCTTGCGGCAAGCGGTCCGCTCTCTCCCTTGCGTAAGAATAGTTCCCAACATAGGTAACCAATTGCTGATTACTTAACCAATACGTTTTCGGAAATAACTTATTGAGTAAGTAACGATCATGGCTGACTGCAAGGATTGTTCCCTCGAATTCAGCGAGTGCATCCTCGAGCACTTCTCTTGAATCAATATCTAAATGGTTGGTCGGTTCATCGAGGATGAGAAAATTGATATCCTGATACATCAATTCGGCAAGCCTTAGACGCATTCGTTCACCGCCGCTTAATTGCGTGATTTTTTGAAAGACCTTTGGTCCATAGAAGAGGAAGCGTGCCAGGATATGCCTGGCCTCCCCTTCCGTTACACTAACCTCGCGGCGAAAGCGCTCGAGGATGGTCAAGTCCTTCTCATCCCTGAATAAATGTTGGGACAGATAACCAATCTTCAAGTTGCTTCCGCATTTCACAACTCCTTGGTCCGCTTTTTCCTCTCCAAGTATCATTTTCAGAATGGTTGATTTCCCTGTTCCATTTGCTCCAACGATGGCTGCCTTTTCTCCATATTGTAGGTGGAGATTAACATCATGGAACAGTTTATTACCGTCAAATTGCTTCGAGACAGCTGATAGCTGAATAACGTCCTTCCCGCTTCTGTCTGCCATATCAAGTTCAAGGCCAATCTTACGCTTTTCCAGGACAGGCTTCTTCAACTTCTCCATGCGCTCTAGGGCACGCTCCATATTCGTTGCCCGCCTGTGAAGAGCCGCACTTGGCGGGTTTGCCTGGTTCGCCCACTCCCGCAGGCGCTTGATGGCCTCCTTCATCTTCTTGATCTTCCGCTGCTGTTCCTTATACTCAGCAAATTCAATGAACAGACGCTTTTCCTTTTCTTCTGCGAAGGCCGTATAATTCCCGGCATACACATGCACTTCTGAACCATCCATATCCATGATTTTGCTAACTGTCTTATCCAGAAAGAATCGGTCATGGGATACAATTACGACTGTTCCCGCATAAGAAAGTAAATAATGCTCCAGCCATTCCACCGCCAGAATGTCTAAATGATTTGTCGGTTCATCAAGGAGCAGCAAATTCGGATTTTGCAGGAGCAATAATCCAAGACCAACCTTGGTCTGCTCCCCTCCGCTCAATGCGCCAAATTCCTTCTTCAATAAAGGCTCGAGCCCAAGCCCTGTTGCCACTTTCATCACACGGCTGTCGAGCTCATAGCCACCGGCTTCTTCAAATTGCTCCTGAAGGTCTCCATACTGCTTCAGAAGACGCTCCGCCATAATTTCGTCCTGCTCGGTGGACAGCCTTCCCTCTAATTCGCTCAATTGCCTTTTCCATTGCAGTTCTTTCGCAAAGGCAGAGAGCAAACACTCATACACAACTTCATCCTTCGCTGCGGACTGGATTTGTGCTAACAATCCGGCAGAGGTGCCCTTTTTCATGTGAATAGCTCCCGTGTCCAGATTCTCCTGCCCTGCCAATAGCTTCAGAATCGTTGATTTGCCGCAGCCATTTGGCCCGACAATCCCGATTCTTTCCCCCTCTTTGATTTCAAAGGTTACGTTCTCAAATATATAGGTTCCTCCATAGCTTTTTCCGATATCACGTACACTGCATAGTATCATTTGTATGAACTCCTTTTTCATGTCCATACCCTTTAATAAAAAAAGCCATGGAAAAGTCATTATAAGACTTCCCATGGCTTCTAGCTTTGTTATTCCGCTGGGTATAGAGACTTATAATCGTACTGTTTTCATATGAAATTCGGTAAAATTGGGCAGACTTCCCCCTTGGCGAATTTCAGCATGAAAAATGGCACGAATCAATGACAGGTCTTCCAGCCATTGCAAACATACCTTAACAGAACGATTCATCTCTACACCTCCTTTAATCATTGGTCTTCTTATTATAAGTTAAATATTCAGACAAAGCAAACAGAACTAGAAGTCAGCCTGCCATTCCGTGAGCGGCCAATATCTCATATTTACCTTCCCAACAACCTCATCGACCGGAACAAAGCCGAAATGGCGGCTGTCATAGCTCTTATCGCGATTGTCCCCAAGAACAAAAAGCATCCCTTCAGGCACCTTATCCACACCCATCAAGGACTTCAGCGTGAATGAACCTGTTTGAGCAGATCCAGTTCCTAAATCAGCCTCATCCCTTATGTACAATTCCTCTATATACTGCTCGTTAATATAGAGAAATCCATTTCTGTATGTGATCTCATCTCCCGGCAAGCCGATTACCCGCTTCACATAATCCTCCCGCTTATTCTTATGAAAGACGATAATATCAAAATGTTCTATATCCCTTTCATCAAATCCAGCCTTGGTGACAATTAAGCGGTTTCCCTCCTCCAAGGTCGGGGTCATCGATTTGCCCTCCACTCGGTAATTGGAGTACAAATGATTCTGCACCTGCACAAGCAGGACAATTCCACAGACAAATCCAATGCACCAATAAAGCAGTCCCTTCCTCCTTGGAGACATCGTGCCCCCTCCGTTCCTTTAGGAATGTTCCTTCTGTCCCGTCTTATTCAATCGAATCTCCACCTGTTTGCCGACTATCCAAAGAATAAAGATAATCACACCCATAATGACAGATTTAATCGGCTCTCGAATGAGCGACATGATATCGTGGCCGATATAGCTGATGGTAAAGATCATAACCATCTTCCCGCCAAAGACTGCAATCATATATTGTTTTGGGCTGATGTCCGACAAGCCGCTGACGATATTGACGATTGCTGACGGAGTGAAAGGAAAGCACAGAAGGATGAATAAAGGCCCAAACCCATGCCGATCTATCCAGCTCATCGCCTTTTGGACGGCTGGATGCCTGTGCACAAAGGAGGTTGTCCGCTTCCGGCCGTACATTCTCGCCAAATAAAAGACGACCATCGCACCTGCCACCGCGCCTGTCCAAGATAATAAAAACCCTATCCAAAGGCCGAATGCATTAGCATTAGCCGTAACGAATACAAATAAAGGAAGAAACGGTAAGAATGCTTCTAAAAAGGGCAATAATAAGCCTGGTATCGGCCCTAAATTCCGGTAATCGCTTATTAATTCCGCAAGCCGTTCCATTGTTAGCCATTCGGTCAACCAGCTTAAATCCATAAAATCTCCTCACCAATCAATGACTGCTGTCAGTCAGTTCATAATAGGTAATTTCATTTCCGCTCATTGGATTAGACGAACTCATTACCTTCATACTTATTATATCAGATAGTACTATATATCATCTTTCGGCAGAAATTAAACTTGTCAAAAATCACTGGACCTATTATCCTATATACAAACATATGTTCGTATTAATACATTTGAAAGGACGCGATTCCAAATGACCCGCATCCCCACCGAAGATCGAAATATAATGGAAAAGGCTATTTATTTGCCGATGGTGCTTACAATTCTCACGAGAGATTTGAAAGCCGTTGAGGCGGCACCATTCAAACTAAAACAGCCTTACGTTCTTTTAATTGAGGAAACAATGAAGCAGGTTCAGCATGAGTTAAAAGCTGTGAGCCGCTATATGAGGACCCATCAGCTAAAGGTCGAAGAATCAAAAAGGGATGAATCCTTCACATTATTTCTCTTTCTATATAAAGGGTATGAGGAATATCATAATTACTTTAACCCGCGTATTCGCAATAAAGTTCAGGAATTATTAGAGTACTATTTCATTAAGCAATGGCAGGGAAAGAAGGATGCTTAATGTTTATCAAAACCATTGCGGGAGGATTCAGATAAGGCTCCCTTCAAATGAAACGCCGAATGTCCATCATTCACCTGCATGTAATTATACAAATAGTTAGTCTGCCTGACGGTCTCCTCCATTTTTTGATGAAGCTTTGACTTCAATAATGCAGTCCGAAGCATCTGATTCTCGATGATACTGTAGGAAACCGGAATCAGAACGGACTGCTTGTTCCGGAAGTTAATCTGCGTTTTGGCAGGTGCGATGCGGATTCTCGAAACGATATGTTCATAGGATAGCCAAACGCACGTATCCCTATGAGGAGAAGTCGTCGGAAAAAAGAACAGGCCATTTGCCGGGTCGAGAGCAATTGGAACCTTATGCGAGATATTCAGGAGCTCCTTCGTCCCTTCACACCTGCCATCGAAACTTGATCCAAAATACTTGCAGCTTGTTTTAACGACATCAAGCGGCTTTTGCGGAACAAGGAATTCTTCATCGAATTCGATGATTTTTGAATACGTTTTATAGCCATATTCCACTGGGATCACAGCAAACGTGTAAGGACTTATTTCATACTCTTCCTTTTGATTTATGAAGCGTTCTTCCATGACTTCCTCCTTATTCAAGACAAATTTACTACCTTAGTAACAATATACCATACCATATAGTAAATAAGTCATATTTTGTCAAAAAAATCCAAATATTAGTTTATGCTAGATTAAAAACAAAATAATTATCAGAATTATTAAAACATTCAGTTGTTTTTTCTCCCCAACTGCTATATAATAAAAAAAAGCAACGGGGGGATTCATATGAATCACGAAAAAGCAAATACAGATATTGTCAACGCTGATGTGACTGCTGCCCAGGGACTAACTGAAGAAGTATTAGTGGATATGATGATTTACGAAGCCCAATTAACCCATGCAAAGCGAAAACTTAAGGACCAGATTGATCTGGCCTTAGACAAAAAGGATAAAGAGTTATTCCTTCAATTATCCTCTGAACTGATTGAATTAGAGAAGAACTTCGGGAATTAATAAATGGACCAATAAAAACGCCTCTTCCACTGCAGGAGGCGTTTTTATTATGACGTATTACAAATAAAGGCCAACATCGAAGGCTGTCTGCATAAATGCAGACAGCCTTCGAATAACTAGTGAATCTTTCTTCGATGCTCTAAATGAATACCAATATGCCAACCCCTAGCATGACCACTGAGATCAAGAGCCATATGCTCCTTCCATAAAAGGCAAGGAGAAGAAAGGAACCCGTTTCCTCTTGAATCGAATATCCTTTATCTTAATGATGATTCTTCTCATATTGTTTGACAAGCTGGATTCTCTCAAGCATCGATGGATGACTGTTGCGGAACAGTTTGACAAGATATGGCGGATTCATTTGACTTAAGCCGCTTTCCGAAAGCTTCTGGAATGAGGTAATAGCTGCTTCCGGATTATCCGTCATCTTAAGAGCATATTCATCTGCCCTCGTTTCCTGTACACGTGATACATAATTGGTGATTGGGTTTGCGGCAAACAAGAGAATTGAGGTAATCAACAGAAAGAGCGGCAAGGAGGCAATCTCCTGCTTCGACTCAAGTTGATAAAGATCTCCCCGCTTTCGAATAGCCCGCTTCATCCACTTATCGGTGAGCCAGAGTCCCACAAGTGTTAAAAGCAAATATCCTGCAATACCAATATATATATGCTTTTCGACGTAATGGGCCATTTCATGAGCCATTATGAAGAGAATTTCATCATCGTCTAGGCTGTTAAGGGTCGTATCCCAAAGCACTATACGTGAATTAGATCCTACACCGGTCACATAAGCATTCAGTGCATTGGTCTTCTCGGACATATTCACCTCGTAGACATGGTCAGCCGGGATATCCGCCTTATCCGCGAGTGCTAGGATCTTTTCCTCAAGCTCCTTGTTTTGCAATGGATAAAAGTCATTGTACAAAGGATCAATCACAACCGGCTGGATGAACATGACAAAAACCGTAAATGGAATCGAAAGCAGCCAGCCAAACAGCCACCATCGTTTGGGGCTTTTGCGGATGAGCCAGTACAAAACCATCACCACAACAGCGGTCATTGCATAATCAACCCAGAATTCAATCAGGTTATCCTTCATCCATGAGGAAAATGCTTGTGTAGATATCCCATAAGACAAGGAAATCTTATAGCGTACATAAGATAGCGGCAAAAAGACAACAAACAGCAATAAGGAAAGCCAAAAAACATAAGCGCCCGTCTGCACAAATTGTCTCTTCCATGACATCCTTCCCCATCTGTCCAGCCTCTTAGAAAGACCCGTTACAAGCACAATTCCATAAAACAGCCATTCCAAAGGCGTACTGATGAAAAAGAAGAAGTTCCTGATTTTCGAATAAGCCTCGCTATCCTCTAGTGTTTCGCCATCCATAAAAGTCTTAGGGTCGACACTTGTACCATTTAAGGCATCAGGTATGCTTGTATCGGCACCATGGAACAGATAGATATAGATGGAGAACACATACAGAAGAAATAAGCCAACTGCGGCCATAAACCACTTTTTCTTCAATCGTTATTCTCCCCCTTCCTGAATTTTCATCTATATATATGTCCATATACAGACAAGTTAGAACCTAGCATAGTTTGACCATGTGAAGCCTTTTATATAGGCAATCGGCGATTTACCTAAACGATCTTTTCCACTCACCTTAAATCCTACTAAAGCCTCTTGTATTTCTCATATTAATCTACTAGACTCTTATCGTGCTAAAGAATTTTATCGTTTTTTGTCATAATACGATAAGTCTAAGAATTAGCAACATGTATTCTAGGGGGAAATCAGCTTAATGAAAAAGATATTGCCAGTCTTGCTATCCATGATTCTATTTCTAGCCGCATTAACCGCTATTCGCATTCCAGACGCAGAAGCAGCAACGGCAAAAACATTCTACGTGAAAGCCAAAACAAGCTTGAAAGCATCCGCGAAGAGCAACTCATCTACTTTACTTACACTATCTACGGGTAAAGCCCTTTCAATTGATACGGGTACACTGAAGAACGGTTACTACAAAACAAAAGCTTCCGGCAAAACCGGATGGGTACTGAAAAGCAAGGTCAGTCAATCTGCTCATTCCTTGAGCAAGCAAAAAATCTACAAAACAACAAGCACCAAGAGTACAGTATTGAAAACCTTAAATGCTAAAACAAACGTCACGATTGTGGGTAAGAGTGGCGAACGTTACAAGGTGAAATCCGGTTCTACTGTCGGATGGGTTGTTTCCTCCAAATTCAAAATTGGATCCTACACACCAACGTTTGAAGAGCAGGTTGTGAAGCTCGTGAACAAAGAACGAGCAGCTGCCGGATTAAAAGCATTGAAGAGCTCCTCGAAACTGAATAATGTTGCAGAAACGAAATCCAAGGATATGCGTGATAAAGGCTACTTCTCTCATACAAGCCCTACCTATGGAACGCCTTTTAATATGCTCAAAAAGTTTGGCGTTTCTTATACAGCAGCCGGTGAGAATATCGCCGCCGGACAGACGACTCCAGCAGCTGTCGTTAAATCATGGATGAACAGCTCTGGCCATAAAGCTAATATCCTTTCAAAGAAATATACACATATCGGTGTAGGTTATGTCTCTGGCGGTGATTACCGCCACTACTGGACACAGCTATTCATCGCTCAATAAATTTTGAAACCTCCAGCCAAGTCTTGGCTGGAGGTTTCTTCTACATATACAAGGAAAGACCCGCTAAGACAGCGATTGAACCAAGCACGACCACGATCACGTTGGCCCCAAGCAAGGCGATGATAACAGCAGATAAACCGCCAACAAGCCCTGCCCAAATATTCTCTTGAATATAGAGGACGCCGGGAAAAATCAAAGCGCCAAGCGTAGCATAAGGAATATTTTCGAGTACACGCATCCAAAACGGTGGTAAAGCTCCCTCCTTCATAAGCCAGAAAGGAAGCATACGCGGAAGATACGTAGCCAGCCCCATCCCAACAATCAATAGAAAAATGGATACACTCATGCTTCCTTACTCCTCCTTCTGTTCCCATAAAGCCATTCGACTCCGACCGATGCCAATAAGGCGGAAGCAATCAAGGACCAGCCTGTTGAAAGAAGATCAAAAGAACTGAGCAGAAAATTCAATCCCGCCCCGCTTAAAGCCAAGGACAAAACCTTGCGGCTCTTCGATAACGGCGGAATAAGCAAGGCAATAAACATAGCATACAAGGCAATTCCCATACTCTCTTTCAATACATCCGGCAGGCTTGCTCCAAACAAGTATCCGAGCAGTGTGCTCAATGCCCAGCTTCCATAGGCGATTCCGCCCAGTCCAAACATAAACCCTGCTGTAATCTTGCCCGACCTTAAAGAGGCAACAGAGAAGGTCTCATCTGTAATACCAAAGGCATAAATGAGTTTCTTCCATGACGGATCCTTTGCAGCTCTTGCCTGAATGGAAGCTGACATAAGAAAATGCCTGCTATTGAGGATGAAGGTCGCCAAAATAATCTCAGCAATTCCGATTCCAAGTGACAATAAATTCAATGCTATGTATTGTGCAGCCCCAGCATATACAATAAGACTCATCGATAAAGTCTCTGCAAGGGTCAGACCGGTTGATTTGGACAGCAGACCGAAAGTGACCGCAACCGGAAAATAACCGATAGCGATACTCATTCCGGCCTTTAGGCCGCTCATAAAGTCAGATGACCTCATATAGCCTGCCTGTACTTCTTCCATTCCCCTATACCCCCTATCCTTCATGTAAGTTGACTATACAGCAAAATGCCTGGCCCGAGGCCAGACATTTATTCGCAAGCTTCTATTATCCCAGCAGGGACCGGTCTGATATATTTGAATCGCGTTTCAATTTCTGGAACTCAGCCAGGAGCTTCTCAACTGTAAGCGTTTCCTTCACAACGCTATCTGCCTCATAAATAATTTCTCCGCCATCCATCATGATCAGCCGGCTTCCAAGGTCAAGAGCCTGCTGCATATTATGCGTGACCATCAAAGTCGTCAGTTTATGCCTTTGAACAAGCTGCTTTGTGAGCTCTGTAATCAAGGCAGCCCTGGATGGATCAAGCGCCGCTGTATGCTCATCAAGAAGGAGAATATCCGGTTCTGTGAAAGTTGCCATCAATAATGACAGCGCCTGTCTCTCTCCACCTGAGAGAAGACCGACTTTAGCAGACAATCGATTTTCCAGCCCGAGATGAAGCTCGGCCAGCTTTTCCTTAAAGAATGCTCTTCTCTTATTGGTTACGCCGAACCCAAAACCGACTCTTTTGGTACGGGCATAAGCAATAGCTAGATTCTCCTCAATCGTCATATGAGGAGCCGTTCCGGCCAGCGGGTCCTGAAAGACTCGGCCGATTTTGCGTGCCCGCTTATGCTCTCCCATGCCGGTCACATCATCCCCATTAATGTAGACCGTACCGAAATCAGGAATTAATTTACCCGATATCAAATTCATTAAGGTCGATTTCCCGGCACCATTACTGCCGATGACCGTCACGAAATCTCCTTCATTTAGGTAGAGATTAGCATTCTTCAAGGCAATCTTCTCATCTGGAGAACCTTCGTTAAATACTTTATTGATCTGGTTTAGTTGCAGCAAGCTGCTCTCCTCCCTTTCCAGCTGTTCCCGTTTGGATGCCCATGGCAGCAGCCTGTTTCAATCGGCTTCGTTTCTGGCGGTATTTCTTATATGAGTCAACCCATTTAGGAATTAGAAGCGCTACAATGACCATAATAGCGGTAATCAGCTTCATATCACCTGCTTCGAGGAATTCAACTTTCAAAGCAAACGCCACCACAAGACGATACACAATTGCCCCGCCGATAACAGCCAACGTAGCTCTCACAACCGATTTAGCGCCGAAGATGGCCTCCCCAATGATAACGGAGGCAAGGCCTATTACAATCATGCCAATCCCCATCCCGACATCAGCAAAACCATTATACTGGGCGATAAATGCGCCTGATAAAGCAACAAGACCATTTGCGAGACCAAGTCCAATCATCTTTGTCCAATCCGTATGAACAGAGAAGCTTCTGACCATTTGTTCATTATCTCCGGTTCCGCGAATGGCAAGGCCTATTTCCGTTCTCAAGAAAGCGTCCAGCAGAATCTTAATTATGAGAACAAAGACGGCCATCGGCAAGAGAATGGACCAAGTGGAGGGAATGAATCCTGATAGACTGATGGCATTAAGGAATGAACTCATCCCTTCATCTATGCCTAGTGACTCAAACCACGAACGAAAGACGGTAAATACCTTTTCTTCTGATGATAAAGGGACATTCGGCTTGCCTAGAATCCGTAAATTAATCGAATACAAGGCAATCATCATCAAAATCCCTGATAATAACGGATTTATTCTTCCTTTTGTATGAAGCAATCCTGTTGTCATTCCAGCCATGAATCCGGCAATCATCGCCATACCGGTTGCCAAAAATGGATTTATCCCATTGCTGATTGCGACGGCAGCGACCGCTGCCCCTGTTACAAAACTTCCATCAACCGTAAGATCAGGAAAATCTAATATCCTGAAAGATAAGTAGACCCCTAGAGCCATTAAACTATAGATAATGCCGGCCTCAACCGACCCAAAAACAGATGCAAACACATTCCTCTTCCTCTCTGCTTGGATTCCAGGCTTCCATTCATTCTATTGGCGGCTATTCAATATATTCCGCTTCTTCCTTAATACTGTCGACATCGACTCCCATTTTTTCAGCTGCCTTCTTATTGATTACCAGCTTAAGATCTCCCGGTACCTCCACAGGGATATCCTTCACTTCTTTATCATCCTTTAGAATTTGCACAGCCTGTTCTCCTGCTTGGTAGCCGATATCATAGTAGCTGAACCCATAGGCTGCAAATCCGCCTCTTTCTACAGAATCAAGCTCACCGACAAAGAGAGGAATTTTTTCCGCTTCTGCAACAGAAATAACTGATTCCAGCGCAGAGACAACCGTATTATCTGTCACAATCATAATGGCATCCACTTTTCCTGCCAACGATTCAGCTGCCTGCTTCACCTCGGCAGATGTAGCAACAGATACTTTCTGCAAGGTCAGACCATTCTTCCCAGCCTCTTCTTCCGCCTGCTTCACCTGTACCTCTGAGTTTTGCTCACCAGAGTTATAGACGGTGCCGACTTTTTTATATCCCATATCCGCCATTAGCTTGACTGTATTCGGAATCGCATCTGGATGAGAATCTGTTGTACCTGTTACATTCTTATCAGGCGCCTCGAAATCTTTCACAAGCTCCGCACCGACAGGGTCTGTCACAGAGGTAAACACGACCGGAATATCCGTTGTGGCATTTGCGGCAGAAAGTGCGCTAGGGGTAGCGTTGGCAAAAATTAAATCCACTCCATCTCCCGCAAAATTAGTCGCAATCGTCTGGTTGTTTGTCGCATCACCTTGAGCATTCTGTTCATCGAACTTCACCTCGACACCAGCATCCTCAATCGCCTTCTTAAATCCTTTAGTCGCCTCATCCAACGATGGATGCTCTACATATTGTGAAATACCTACCTTAAATGTTTTACTATCTCCAGATGATGTGTCATCTGATCCACAAGCTGTCAGGATCATTGAGATTGCCATTGCTGCGGTAAGTCCTAACCATCTTTTCTTCATTCCTGTATCCCCTCTCTTTTTGTCTATTTTTGTCGCTTTTTCGCTTTTGTGCGTTTATGCGTTTGTGATTTTGTTTGCTAAATTATAGCCTGATAGGACCATAATTGCAAATAATATTTAGAATTATCAGCAAATTTAACCAAACAAAAAACCCGCAGTTTTGCGGGTTTGAATTCAGGATTGTTGAAGAACGGCATTTTTTAGTGCCCTTCTCAAAATCTTTCCTGTTGTATTCTTTGGAAGCTCTTCCATGAAATCAATTGATTTTGGCACCTTATATTTCGCCAATCGTTCTTTACAATAATCAATTACCTCTTCTTCGGTCAAAGAGGGCTTTTTCGGAACGACGAAGCAGCGAATGACCTCACCTAAATTGGGGTCTGGTGCACCAATAACCGCAACCTCAGCAATGTCAGGATGGGCAAAAAGCACTTCCTCCACTTCCCTCGGATAAACATTAAATCCGCCGACAATGACCATATCTTTTTTGCGGTCAACAATATAGAAGTACCCCTCATCATCCATACGGGCAAGATCTCCTGTATAAAGCCAGCCATCCTTGATTGCAGCAGCTGTTTCCTCCGGTAGCTTATAGTAGCCCTTCATGACATTCGGCCCCTTAACGATTAACTCTCCTACCTGCCCAGCCGGCACTTCCTCACCAAGCTCATTGACGACTTTATTTTCGACATGAATAATGGACTTTCCAATAGAGCCCGGCTTTCTCGGCCGGTCAATCGGATTAAAGCAAGTAACCGGAGAAGCCTCTGACAAGCCATATCCTTCAGACACGATGACATTGAACTTTTCTTCGAAATTCTTTAACAGGGCAACCGGCATGGCCGAACCGCCGGAAATACAGAAACGCAATGAACGAAAGTCTTCTGTATTGCCTTCAGGGTATTGAAGCAAATAATTGAACATCGTCGGCACACCCGCAAACAGGGTAATTTCATATTTCTTCGCCGCGTGAAAGACATCCTTTGGACTGAATTTAGGAATGATGACAAGCGTCCCCCCATTCAGTAAAGGTGCATTTAAAGAGACAGTCAAACAAAACACATGGAACATGGGCAATACGGTGATCACGCGATCATTCTCATTAATACCTAAATAATCCGCCACATCCCGTGCATTGCTGTATAAGTTTCTATAAGAAAGCATTGCGCCCTTCGGCTTCCCCGTTGTCCCGGAGGTATACAGGATAATGGCCGTATCCTCGTCCTCAGTCTTCGGCTCTATGAATGTACCGCTTCCTAAGGCAAATATCTTTGTAAACGATTTCATTTTTCCGCTGATTAAGAGGTCTTCCGGTATTGGACGTTCTACTGCCTCGGATGGACAAATGATATAGTGTTCGATACTAGGCAGCATCCGGTCCATCTTCTCAAACATTGGAATGAGGAGATCGAGCGTGATAACTGCCTTTACGTCTCCATTCTTCAATATGTAAGAAATCTCATCTGGGGTATACGTTGGATTTACCGGGATGGCGGTCGCCCCTAATCTGAATAAACCATATAATCCAATGATGAAATGAGGTGAGTTTCCTAATAGCAATGCCACATTATCCCCTTGTTTGATGCCAAGGCTTTGCAACCCGTCAGCAAACTGTGTCACTGCATGGTCAAATTCTGCATAGCTTGTTTCATGGTTCATAAAAATAAATGCTGGTTTTGACGTAAACTTGGCTGCCGTTTCATGAAGTTGAGTTGATAAATTCATCGTTCTCCCTCCCTGTTTGCGAGATGTATATTTTACTAAAATATTCAAAATACATCCAATTTTTATTATAGAAAAAGAAATCACCCTATGCAACCATTAAGAATATTTACATGCTAAAACAGGAATTACGAAGCAAAATCCAGCATTTTTCATCCTGTAAATATTCTCAAATTCATAATGTCAAAATAATAGATATAGAATATCGCTAAATTGTTTAATAGGTTTTATCTTAAAAAAAGAAGGGTGTCTATAGACTAGCCCCTTCTTCCTATGACTGATGCCCCCAAGCGTAATGACAAGTGCACTGGCACCTGCAAGCAGCCAACCCTTCTTCTTCAACATCCAATCCCTCCTTATCGAATTCAACTAAAGTATAAATGGACATTGTAAAAGGATGATGACTCACTTGTTAAATAATGTAAAAGACAGGTAAATACCTCATCAATAGATATGAATCATTATCTGGAAATCTTTGTTCGTTGTACGAAATAATTTTTTTCTGTTATAGTTAGAAAACAAATTAAAGAGATTAATACACATCTTGTAAAATATTCAGATAATTCAAACAACTAGAAAGGTGCTCTGACAAATGGATCAAAAACTTCCTATATCAGCTTACCTAATCATCGGGCTGATGCTATTTTCCTTATTTTTCGGCGGAGGAAACCTAATCTTTCCCGCCTATCTCGGACAATTATCCGGCACACATGTATGGATAGCCGTTGCTGGTTTCCTCGTTACAGGAGTGGGTCTTCCATTATTGGCCATCATAGCAATTGGCATCTCTGGCGTCGATAATGTACAGCCCCTTGCGGCAAGGGTTCACCCTATTTACGGCGTTATTTATACAGTATTGCTCTACTTAACAATCGGACCGTTCTTTGCACTACCAAGAACAGGTACTGTATCTTATGAAATTGGAATTGCCCCCTTTATTGGCGGTGACAATCAAACCATTAAACTATTGATTTATACGATTCTCTTTTTCGGTATTTCCTTATGGCTTTCATTGAATCCAACCAAAATCGTCGAACGAATCGGCAAAATCCTATCTCCATTAATGTTGCTTTTCATCGCGTTTATTATCATTATGTCTTTCGTAAACCCGCTCGGCGCACAAACAACGCCGCAAGAAGGCTATGATACGGCAGCCTTTGTAAATGGATTCCTGCAAGGATACAATACACTGGATGCGCTCGGAGCACTAGCATTCGGCATTCTTATTATCAATGCCGTGAAATTATATGGGCAGAAATCAAAGAAAGCAATCTTCACATCTGTTCTTAAATCAGGGATTATCGGCGTTAGTTTATTAGCACTCGTCTATATCTTCGTTGCCTATATTGGTTCCACTTCGGTAACGGCACTTGGACTTGCTGATAACGGAGCTCCTATCCTTTCAGGAGCCTCCAAACACTATATGGGACAGCTTGGTCAAATCATGCTTGCCTTCATCATTATCATTGCTTGTTTGACAACTAGCGTTGGTCTCACATCAGCCTGTGCCGCTTATTTCTATAAACTAGTGCCTAAGTTCAGCTATAAAACATATGCGATTGTCTTTACCATATTCTCGGTATCCGTTGCTAATGTGGGGTTATCGAATTTAATTACCTTCTCCACACCGGTATTATTGTTCTTGTATCCAATCACGATTGTGCTCATCTTGCTCGTGCTCGCTGATTCTATCTTCAAGGGGCGCCGCGTAGTCTATGTATGCACAATGATTTCTACACTCATAATGAGCTTCGTGGAAGGTATTCACGGGTTCGGCATTTCCTTAGGAGGGCTGGACCAAATCCTCTCCAGCTATGTGCCGCTCTATAATGTATCCATGGGCTGGCTCACATTTGCACTAATCGGCTTCATTTCCGGCTGCATCATCGCAAGAATGACAGCTGAAAATCCAGCTGAAGGAACAGAAATCTCCCTTACCGGGGAAACAGAAATGTAAATCAAACACAGGAAAAGCTGATCTAAAAGCGCTGCACAAAGCAGGCTTCGGATCAGCTTTTTTTTTGGCGTTCATTCTTCTGGAAAGAATATGATTAAATGCAACTGGTAAAACCGATTATTATTGTGCTTTGAAGAAGGAAAAGCCATCCTTGTTAGAAAATCACATCCGTTAGCATAACATCCATTCATATATACATTTTTCCTTTTCCCCTCGCTGATACATATCGTTGTGTTCTGGGACATCAATGATTTCTAATAGATTAGCTCCGACATATTCACAGGTTTTTCTTGAGGCGATATTATCTGGATTGCAGGTAATAATCAGTTTCTCCATTTTATGAGCAGTCGCCACTTCCCTTAAAAGCAATGCAGCTTTTGCAGCATAGTGATTACCTCTATATTTCTCATTAACTGCATATCCAATATGACCACCATAATATAAATTTTCATTGTATCCAATTCTAATATCTATTTTTCCAATAGGTTCGGATGAACCACTTAAAGAAATATTGAAATGATACGCTGGAACCCATTTTTTATCCTTGTTTCCTGGTACTGTTTTTATGAGATGCAAATCAATTTCATCCCCTTTGATAATATAAAAGTCCAAAAATTTAAATTCCAATATGCTCCCCCTATACTTCACTATTTTTTTATTAATAGGATAATTCCCTCACCTTCTTACACTAACCTGTCCCTTTTTCACAATAAGGACTTCTACAGAAAAGGACTTTAATCCTTCTTGGCTCAACAGCCCAATTAGTTCATTAAAAAAGTTCCTTTATTGGCGGTTGATGATGCTTCTAATAATTTTTTCCTCTATCGATTTTCCCCTAACCAGAATGCCTTAATCTCCGTTTTCTCCTCTATTAATGTTGTATCTTCAAAAATTAAAAAATAAATGTTGCATACTAGTATACAACTAAGTTAAAATAATTTTGGGTCATTTTCCTGTACCAAAATAGAGCGGCTAGGCTCTACCATTTTCAAGCCACTTTAAGATATTTTTAAAGTGAACGACCTTTAGACAGCTATATAGATAGCTTAGGAAAGAACTCTCCTTATGGGGAGTTTTTTTGTTCGAAAGGACGAATAAGGTTCTTCAATAAGTTCGATAAACTCAACACTACTTCTTGTTTGCCCAATAAAAAAATATGGTATTAATGTTTATCACGGATTTCTTACAAAAATTCTATGGCTATATCATTTTGTTTTTCAATAGATGTTAAATACTTTTCTATTCTGCTTGTAGAGGTAACTATAACAATTAATATTGCTAATCCAACAAAGTACAATCCAATCTCCCCCATATCAATGCCTTTGTATTATACATATCGATCTTCAACTAATCCTTTTTGAGCTAACATTCCCCGTTAGAAGCATAAGAAAAAAGGCTACCATTAAGCAGCCTTGATCTTCAGCTCTAGCACATGTTAGTAGAATAAGATTTTCTATTCCTCGTATTCAGAGATAATAAAATGAGTTTTAGGTGGGAGTTTTTCTGAGATTTTTGTAATTGTTGAAAATTGACTGCCATTAGATATCGCAAAAAGACTAGCAGCATCAAAACTAACCCAAAACACACAGTCATTCTTAAGGAGAGTAACTACTGGAATATGGAGTTTTTTTATGCCCCAAATGGTATTGATATCCCTTTTCTCTAATCTAAAAACATCCCTTTTTAACGACCATAAAGCTACATCATTCATACCTCCACTCGCATATACATATGGGAATATAACACTAAACTGTCTGCAATTTTCGATAATCGCCTTATAGAAGCCAAATTTAGCTCTTACAAACTCGATATTATATGTTTGGCAATCTTGTTCAAATTCCTTTTGATTGTAATCACATACTTCAACAAATATGTATATGGGAAAATGATTAATTTCATTCATCCAGTTTGAAACAAATTCTTCTACATTACAATTTCCACTAAATGTAAAATCGACTATATTCTCTGTTTCCCCCTCTATCGCAAAAGGGAAATAACCACAAGCATCAGGAATGTCAGAAATCCATTTATGAGGAATAAATCCAATTTCTAATCTCAATAAGAAACCCCCTCCACAAAATAAAATACTTCTCATCGTATGATATTCTCTCCGTACTGATTATTCCATTAACCGCCCTCAATATGGAATTCAACAGAAAAGGGCATTAATTCTCAACGATTATTCCACATAAATTTAGTCAGATTCTGGATTAACATATATCATTCTTTTTAAGAAATCAATTTTTCCAATATCTTTATTATTATTGCTATCTGCTCGATAACTATCTCTAGATGAAGATTCGTAAACTCTTAAATATTGCTCTGGATTTAGTAAATAATATGTTACCTCTCCCAGCCAATGCAATTCTAAATCCTCTAATTGTACCCCTGCAAAACTTGGTAAAGTGTCAATAATGCCAAACTCAACTGATAATCCCTCTTTAGAAAACTCGTGTTCGTGCAAATCAATCAAGCTATATCCCAATGAATTCATCACCTTCACTACATCATTCCAGTTATGTATATTTAATTCCGGCTGCACTTCCCATCCTCTTTTATCACCAGGTATATGAATGTCTATATCTTGTGCATCCCAACTCCTTCCTGTGACAACCTCTAAACCAACTGACCCCATTAACAAAGGAATAATGTCAATATCATTTAGTTTCTTTGCGATTATAATAAACTCATTAAACTTGTGATTATCCATATAACCCTCCCGCTTCTTATCAGATACCAAGATCTTTAAAATGTCCCTTTATTACAATAAAACGTTCAACACCAAAAGGCATTAATCCTTCAGGACAAATGCCAGATGTAAGGCTTTTATAGGTTTTTTACTACAGATATTGATAAAGCAAATAACAGAAGAATAACGCTATTAATAACTAGAATGCCTCCTATCATAATCATATATTGATAGGAATCATGTATTCCAATCGTCAATAGATTTCCTGCTACGCCAACTAGTATAGCTGAACAGAACACCGCCAATGCAGCCAGATAGATACTTTCCTTTCTTCGAATGATTAAATAGCCAATCGTATTAGCGATTATGATGAAAAAGAAACATTCCCATATAAAACTGTCCATAGTTCCCTCCCCCATGTCTAATTACGCCCTCTTTACTATTTAATTGTTCATAATAGACGTGCCCGTCTTTAACAGTACCACAAAATAAATCTCCATCCTCTTTTGCTCCTAAACCAAGAAGAAAGAAACCAAACGAAAAGACAGGCGGCAAGCAATCAGCTTCTCTCCACCTGTCCTTATAAAATTTCTCATACACGCCGGTGTTCCAATGCCTTCATGGCCCGTGGAAAATGATCGTCATGCTTTCTTAGCTCCGAACAAGCCTGCTCGTAGGAAAGCTTGTAAAGAATCATCAGGATGGCAGCTCGTGTGTTTCCCTTTGCCTCCTCGTTCATCTTCTTGGCGAGGGCTTCTTCTGCTCCTGTGATATCTTGAATGATAGATACGGATCTCATGCGCAGCTTATCATTCGTCGCTTGCACATTCACCATTAGATTCCCGTATACCTTTCCCAGTTTAATCATCACGGCGGTTGAAATCATATTCAGAACCATCTTCTGGGCGGTCCCGGCCTTCAGCCTTGTTGATCCAGTGATTATTTCCGGACCGACAGGAATCTCAATCATGATGTCAGCTGTCTTGGATAGCTCTGTCTGAAGATTGCAGGCAAGCCCGATTGTCTGGCAGCCAATAGTATTAGCCTGTTCAAGGGCGCCAAGTACATACGGAGTTCTGCCGCTCGAAGCGATACCGACAAGAACATCCTCCTTCACCAGTAATTCTTTGACAATCATTCGTCCTTCCTCACTGTTATCTTCAGCATTCTCAACAGGGATTCGAACGGCCATCTCGCCGCCGGCAATGATTCCATTGACTAATTCAGCGGGAACACCAAAGGTCGGAGGACATTCAGAGGCATCAAGTACACCGAGCCTCCCGCTAGTTCCGGCTCCTATATAATAAAGTCTGCCTCCGTTTTCGAGGCGGGTGACAGCCGCATCGATGGCAGCTTTTATTTGCGGGAGCGCTTTTTCAACCGCATAAGCAACCGTCTTATCCTCCCGATTCATCAATTCGATGATTTCCATCGTCGAGAACAGGTGGAGACCTTCTGAGTTTTCGTTTCTCATCTCCGTGATCATTTGCCGTTTTCCCTCATTCATCAACCAGGCCTCCATCTATTTTTATTGTCTTGGCAGCTTGCCAGGATTTCGCGATATTCTCCTCAATCTCGTCTGAAATATGGTCCATCTTCTCAAGCAGTGCACACATATAAGCTCCAATAACTGGTGGGTAATGTGAGAGAATGACAGCCTGTTGATGCCCGGCCTTTCGGATGGATGATTCAAAAGCCTGCCGGAAGAAGGTTGACTGAAACAGCCCTCCTGAGATGACGAGTGAGCCGTTCCGGCTTTTCGCATCAGCTGCATAAATGGCTGACAGCAGCCTTTCCAGCTCCTGAATCGCTTCAGCCATAATGGCTAAGGCGTCATTATTTCCCGCCTCCGCTAATTCAATGACTTTTCTTCCAAGCCCAGCGATGGCCTCCCTCGGATAATTTGCTTCATATACATACGTGATAAGCTCCATCGGACCTTCCAATCCGAAATGCGTTAATACGGAAGCACATAATGCCCCGCCGCCTTTTCTTCTTCCATCATGAGACTCAAGCACACGACGTAAGGCCCTATTGCCTATATCATAGCCGCTTCCCTCATCCCCTAATAAATATCCCCATCCGCCTGCTCGGATAGCTCTGCCATCTTTTTTGAAATAATAAGCGATGGATCCGGTACCGGCGATTAACACCAATCCTTCCTTCCTCTTCGTAGCTGCCGTGAGAGGAGCGAGGCAATCATTCATGACCGTAATGTCCCTTGGCTTGATTCCATAGTCAAGGAACCACTCCCTCCATCTGACCTTATCCTCCAGTCTGTCTCCGCCGGCGGCCGCTACGCTGATTGCCGTAATCGCTTCCTTTGAATAATCAGATTCCAGAAACAAGGAGTCCAGCATTCGATAGAGATCAGCCTTCACCGTGTTTTCGGGTCGGGATTTCAGATTAGTCGAGGGACCGCTAACAAGAAAGTCGATTCGGCCGTTTCCTTCACCTGCCGCCAAATCCGTTTTCGTCCCTCCGCCATCAATTGCGAGAATGATTTCCTTATTTAACGGCACCAGCAGTCATTCCCTCCATGAATTGTTTTGACGCAATGAAGAAGAGGACAATCATCGGCAGGGAGGAAAGCGTCAGCCCTGCAAATAAGGAGCCCCAATCAGCGGAATACTCGCCGAAGAGCGACAGCATGCCGACCGGGATAGTCTTCTTCATCTCATCTGAAATAAAAATCAGCGGGAAGAAGAAATCATTCCATGCCTGGATGAAATTAATGATAACGACAGTCGCAAGGGCTGGACGCATGATAGGCAATAAAACATTCCAGAGAATTCTCAAATCGCTGGCACCGTCAATCCGCGCCGCTTCCTCGAGCTCTATCGGCATCGTCCGAAAGAAACCGGTCAATATTAGAATGGATAAAGGAATACCCTGTGCTGTGTACATAAAAATCAAGGACCATAGGGAGTTGGTTAAGCCTAAATCCTTCATTAATAGAAATAGCGGCACAATCCCAAGCTTGATGGGAATCATCATCCCCATCAAAAAGAAGAAGAAGAGCAGATTATTCCACCAAAACGTATACCGTGCGATATAAAAGGCGGCTAAAGAGGTTGTGATAACAATGAGAAGAACGGAGACCACACTCGTAAACACACTATTATAGAAATACGTCATGAACGGAATGCGCTCAAGCAAGGTTCGGTATGTATCAAGGCTGAATTGCTCCGGCCAGGAGAGCGGGTTCATGAATATTTCCGCACTCGGCTTAAAGGACGATAGAACCATCAGGATAATGGGATACAAGCTGATGGAGGCAAACAAGAATGCGACAATATAATAAAACGGGCGAGTCCAAATCGTTGCTTTCATTCTGTTTCCCTCCTACATATCAATTTGCTTTCGATTAATGACCTTCAATAACACCGCTGTGATGGACGCAATAAAGATAAAAAGCACAACAGCAAGTGCTGATCCAAGACCTACAGCTGTTGAATCTCCGCTTCCGCCTCCAAAGGCCAGCCGGTAGAAATAAACTGCCAGCGTATCTGTTGAACGATATGGTTCTCCTTGAGAGCCTTGCATCGCATAGACAAGCTCAAAGGCCTCAAAGGATTGAATAAAGGTCAGAACGGTCATGATCATCAAGGAAGGGACCATTAATGGAAGCATAATCTTCCGTATAAGAGTCAACCCCCTTGCCCCGTCAAGCCTAGCCGCCTCAATCAGTTCATGCGGAATGGCTTGCAGACCTGCAAGGAAAATAAGGACGGCAAATCCGACACCAAACCAGCAATTCACTAAGATAATCGCAATCAAGGCTGTATCCGGATCGCCAAGCCATGCCTTCTGCAGGGATTCTAGGCCGAATTTACCTAATAAAATGTTCAGGGCACCGAAATTGGGATTCAAAATCAGCTTCCAAAGAAAGCCGACCACGATAACTGATAATAATCTTGGCAGGAAATAGGCAATCTTAAAGAATTCCATTCCCCGTATCTTTTGATAAAGAATGAGCGCCAGTACAAAGGCAATGCCATTTTGAATAATCATTTGAATCACGAAATAAAGAACGTTATGGCCAAAGGCATTCCAGAACATGCCTCGAAATGGCTCAAGTGTAAATAAATCCTTGTAATTCCCCAGTCCAATAAATGCCCCTTGCTTAATTCCCTCCCAGTCAAAAAAACTGTAAGTCAGCGCGGCTAAAAGGGGATAAACGATGAATAATCCATAGATGACAAGGGCGGGAATAGGCAGGAGATGAATCTTCCATCCCCTGCGCTTCTTCACGTTTGGTTTCTTCACTTCAGCTGTAATCGTTTCCGGCTGCATAGCTTACCCGCCTCCTGCTCCTTTATTGAAACGGTTTATACCAACTCTTCGCACTTTCCTGCACTTTCTTCGCTACTTCCTCAGGTGTTTGATCGCCAAGATACATTCCCTGCAGCTCAGTTTCAAAAGTGGCCTTTGTGGTTGGATTCCCTTCCGCGAAGTGAATGACCATCATATAAGGAGTAGAGCTTTCTGTAATCGCCTTCCCAAGACTGTTCACGAGCTCATCCTCTGAGGTGATGCCCGGGATGGCACTAATCATTTTAAATTCATTCGTAAACAATTCCCCAAATTCCTTCGTCGTCATAAACTCCACGAATTTCTTTGCTGCCTCTTTGTGCTTGGAATTGGCATTCACCGCATACGAGCCATCAACCCATGCTGTTACAGCCGGTTCTCCTCCGTTTTGCTGAGGCATCGGGAAGTAGCCAAAATCAAGATCCGGGTTCATTCCGCGTACAACTTCAATCTCCCAGCTTCCGAGCGGGAACATCGCTGCTTGTTCCGTGAAGAACATCGTTCTCATATCCTCCATGCCAACCCCTTCATAGTTATCAGGGAAATATTTCTTCAATTCATCCATAGCTTTGACGGATTGAACAAACTCCTTGCTCGTAAAGTTGGTCTCTCCCTTTTGAATCTTATCAACAAATTCTGTCCCGCCATATACTGCTGGACCGAAGATGCCATGAGTGAGTGATAACAGCCAACCTTCCTTAGTTCCCAGGGCTAAAGGAACATAACCTCCATCTTTTATCTTTTCATTCAACTCAATGAACTCATCCCATGTCTTAGGTTCCTCAAGCTTTAATTCTTTGAAAATCTTCTTGTTATAGAAGACCTGTGTGGTACTCATATTGATTGGTACACCATATTGCTTCCCATCCGACCCCTTTGAGGCAGTAAGTGCTTCATCTGTAAATGTATCGAGTCCGCTTATATCATCAAGCGGCTCTAAATAGCCGGCATCTGCAAGCGCAATTCCTGGAGCATATGGACGTAAATGAATGATATCTGGACCTTCCCCGCTTTTGAGTGCCGTATTCAAGATTGTGTTGTACTCCGTATTCTTCGATGGCTTAAACTCTACTTGAATGTCTGGATTTTTCTTTTCAAATGCTTCAATGACTTTTTTGTAGCCTTCTGTGTCCTCTGTTCTCCAGCTTCCAATCGTCAAGGTAACCGCATCTTCCTTCTTCCCATTGGCCGTTTCCTTATCCTGTGAACAAGCTGTCGCGACCATGGCTGAACACAACATAATACCTGCCAGCCACGCCTTCCCCATCCTCTTCATTCATTTGACCTCCCATAGTTTATAATTAGCTTCATGTATCAAGGAAGATACACAAAGTAAAGCAACAGTACTAAAGGTAAGGAGCCGGATAAAAGCCTCATCAAAACGGCTATTTCCCGCTTTTTGAACG
Organism: Pradoshia sp.; assembly: GCF_051873915.1. Lineage (NCBI taxonomy): Bacteria > Bacillati > Bacillota > Bacilli > Caryophanales > Bacillaceae > Pradoshia > Pradoshia sp. Next base: position 57,395 of record NZ_JBJEFJ010000133.1, on the reverse strand, counting down.
GCGGACCGCTTTACGTGTCCGCTCCAATGCCTCAATATTCTTCTCTTTGTTTGCCCTAGTGATGCCGGCAAACAATATATCAATGACATTTAACTGAGCGATACGTGAGCTTGTCGCGCCGCTTCGGATATTCCGCTCCAATGAAGTGGTATATAGACAGGCATCTCCCATCAGGGAAAGCACATTATCTCCAGACTTGGTCAAGGTGATGACCTTTGCCCCATTCTTCTTGGCCAAGGAGACAGAATCACAAATATCCTTCGTCAAGCCGCTGTAAGAAATGCCGAAGACGACATCCTGCGGACCAAGATTCGCTGAAACCGTCAATTGCGTATCACCGTCAATCGCCGCTTCACACCAATAATTGATGCGGGTAAGCTTTTGTTTGAAGTCCTGAGCAATGATGGCAGAAGCACCGATGCCATAGACAGCCACCATGCGGGCGCCGGCAATAAGGGATATGGCTTTTTCAACACTCTCTTCTGTCAGCAGCACCATTGTGTTCTCTATCGCTTGAATATTATTTTGCGAGATTGATTGTATGTAGGATTTAATAGAGCCGTCATCCGGAATATCCTCATATTGCTCCGTCCTGTGCTCATTCTTGGCGAGCTCATAAGCCAGTTTCAGCTTAAGATCCTTAAAGCCTGTGCAATTCATTTTCTTTGCGAGCCGGATAATGGATGCCTCACTGACCTCAGCTCGTGCGGCCAGCTTTTGGATAGAAAGATTAACCGCTTCATTCGGGTTTTGCAGGATGAATTCAGCTGCCTTCTTCTCCGTCGGCTTAAAGGTATGAAAACTCTCTTCTATAAAAATCAAATGAATGCCATCCCTTACTTGTAAATTTCTTACTATTCAGTATATAAAATAAAGTTTCGTTCTACAACCAATTTTTTGAAATTTTGTTACAATAATGGGATATAGACCTATAAAAAAAGCAAATCTGTCTGCTCATATACATGAGCAGCAGATTTGCCTAAACTCTATTATTCTTTAATACAATAATTTGACGAACTCTTCCTTCGTCAAATTGCCGAAGTAATGCTTGATATTCACATCATCAAGCGCCTTCTCAATCTCCGCCTTCGAGAAACGGACACCGTTTAATTTCTGCTCAATCTCCTCGACACTTCCAACTCCGAAGAAATCGCCGAAAATTTTGCAGTTCTCGATTTGGCCTTTTGCCACATCCAAGCGGACATCAATTTGGCCAACTCCTTCAAAGCGCTGTGAATGCTGAACATTAAACTTAGGAGATTTGCCATAGTTCCAATCCCATTGCTGATAACGGCTTTCTGAGATCTCCATGATTTTCTTCCAATCCTCTTCTGTCCATTCATAACGCTCGACCTTATCCATTCCGCCGAAAATGTGCTCAAGGATTTTTTGTTTAAAGTCCTCAATGCTCAACTGCTCAGTTAGGAATTCAGAAATATTAGCCACACGACTGCGAATCGATTTAATGCCTTTAGATTTAATCTTATCCTGATTCACATTAAGAGCGGACACAACATGATCGATCTCACTAGAAAGCATTAGCGTGCCGTGGCTGAACATTCTCCCGTTTGTTGCAAATTGTGCATTGCCGGAAATTTTTCTTCCGCCAGCAATTAAGTCATTCCGTCCGCTAAGCTCCGCCTCAACTCCGAGCTCCTTCAAGGCATCCACAACAGGCTCAGTAAATTTCTTGAAGTTATGGAAACTCTCCCCGTCATCCTTCGTGATGAAGCTGAAGTTCAAGTTCCCAAGATCGTGGTAAACCGCACCGCCTCCTGAAAGCCGGCGCACGACAATGATATCATTTTCATCCACGTAATCTTGATTAATTTCTTCTATTGTATTTTGATTTCTGCCGATAATAATAGATGGCTGATTAATGTAGAAAAGTAAATAGGATTCCTCTGTAATGTCCAAATTCTTTAACGCATATTCCTCAATCGCTAAGTTAATTCGCGGGTCTGTAATGCCCCTGTTATCCAAAAATAACATACCTTTACCTCCACATGATTTATATTTCGATTGTCAGTCCAGTGCTGGCCAGTCCAATTTCTCCACTGAAAACTGCCGCTGCCTCAACCTTCAGCTGCTTCACATCCCCAAAATGCGGAAGATGCGTTAGGATCAACCGTTCTGCTCCTGCATCCCTCGCAATCATGGCAGCATGCTCACTCGTTAGATGGCCGGCACGCTCCGCTGCATCCATTCCTTTGTAGAAGTTACACTCGCTTAGCAGCACATGTGCCCCTTGAAAGAAGGATGCAAAGTCCTCTTTAAAAGCCGTATCTCCCGTAAATCCGAATACACGCCCTCCTGCCTCGATTCGATAAGCCAGGCATGGAACAGAGTGCTTCGTTTTCATCGCACGAACCGAAAACGGACCGATTTGGGATGGCACGTCCTCTTCTATCGGCTTCCATTCTGTATAGGCTTTGTACTGAAGTGTTTCGATAAATCCCTGCTCCTCTGAATGGGTATAGATTGGCAGACATTTCTCCTGACCGCCAGACATATGTCCAATCAAAAGCGCATGCTGTAAAACACCAATATCAGCTGTATGATCAGGATGAGAATGGGTCAGCAAAACCGCATCAAGCTCACTAGGCGAGACGTAGGATTGAAGCTTTGATAAAACCCCGCTTCCGCAATCAAGCAACAGCTTAAAGCCCTCATGTTCCAATAAGTATCCTGTGCTGGCTTCACCTGCAGCAGGAAACCCGCCCCAGTAACCAATCACCGTTAATTGCATCGAATTCCTCCTTACAAAACGAGCTATCTCCCTTAATCACTATAAACTAAAATGCCTATTTTTTCATCTTTTTCAAAATTGTTTTAAAACAGTGTTGACATTCCATATCTGTTATAATACACTGTTATTAACAAATAGTTATATAACAGTTTCAGAAAATAACAAACTGTTATAAATCAATTAAACGGAGGTTATGAGCATGGTACGAAACGTAATGGAATTCTTCAGAAACTTGCCCCCAAAGAAATGCGCTGAATGTGGTGAAAATATCGAAGAACAGCACGAATGCTACGGAATCGTCTGTGATCGATGCCTGCGTCATGTATCTGAATGAGAATCAACGGGAATAATCCCTTGATTATAAATGCGCAAGCATCCCCCTATGTTAGGTTGGTGTGAAATGGACTGTACAACAGTCTTGGTTCATTCAAAATTCCCTCTAATTTGCAGAATGCAAAGCCAGGCTTTCAAAGAAGCCTGTTTTTTTTGCATTGAAGCAGAAATACTGTCATCATAAGTGAATTACTCCAGTTTAATCATTGTAAAAATAAAAAAGCCGCTTCTGATTAGGAAGCAGCTTGACTTATTGTATACAAATTACCGGGAGCTATTCCCTGCTAATTAGATTTGTCCCTATCCTTTCATAGCTGCTAAACGCCTATTATTTCTTACACTAAGCAGACAATTGACCCCAATGCCAATGAAAAGACATGATGTATAATAATACTTCGTATCCACATGCTGTAATTGAACCGCAGCGAGAACAACTAACAGGCAGACCGTATAGATACGAAAAAATAAAATTCTCCTTCTTCTATCCTCAATAGTACACACTCCTAATACAGTTAACAGGTACAGCACACTCAACAACAATACAGTTGGGAAGAAAGGATAAAACTTGCTTGCATAAACAAAGAAATCCACTTGCATAATATCTGCTTCAGAGGTTAAAGGTCCATGAAATAGGGTGGAGAAAGGAGCTGAATCCCCCCACTCAAAAGAGTTCTCCAAAATATTGCTTCCCTCATACCATGTTCCAAACAGCGAAAAGATGAGAAAGAACAAAGCAATTGGAAGGTGTAACGATAATTGCTTTCTCATAGTACGGCCTCCTTCTTTTATCTTCTTATAAAATAATAGGCAAAGGAAATTAACAATCCTTCGTCAGTCGATTGGCTTCATCATAGAGCTTCATATGAATCATTGCATCTATCACCATTTTCTTTAGTTTTGGTTCATCCTGTAAGACATAATGAACTTGAATATCGCCGAACAAAGCAAGTCGAGATGATTCTAGAGACGAATGAAGATATTCCTTCAATAACATCATATCTAGATGTATGTCTTTATGTATAAGAAATGGGATATGTTTTTCCCCATTAAGAAGCGGTACTGCTACACCCAGCTCATCCTGGATCAACTAAATGTCCGGCACTACCTGAATAATTCTCTGCTTAGATGAAATAGTCCTTTAAACTTCCAAAACAAACCGATCCCTTTTCTCTAATAAGGGGGTCTATTCACTCTAAATACATTGTTTCACATACTTCCCCCACATTCTTCATCTATTACAAGAATGCTTCCCTTTAGCAGCATAAGAAAAGACCATCAATCTGACAGTCTTTCCTCCTATTATTCTGTTACTTCAATAAGGACTCAATTCCAAAGTATTCCGTCAATGGAACCTTTCTACCTTCTCTATCCCATTGATGATATGTATTAAAGACCTGTTTTACATTATTATTGGCACGTTCCTCTACTAAATACTTTACAGAAAGATAACTTCTCCAATAATCAAACATAATACTTGAAAGGCTGCCTTGATATGAAAGACTTCCGAAATCTTCTAATGAATGTTTTCCATATTTGTCTTTGAACGCTTCAAATAATTGGATCTCCGTATTGGTTATTTCGTTAAATTCCTTCTCACTTAATAGAATTTTCCTAGGCAGATAAAAACACATCCCTTCCTCGAACCATATCCCATTTTCACTTTCATCATCAAATTCATCCAAGAATAAATCAGAATGGTGAGTTAGTTCATGTGCTAATATAATAAACACCTGATTTTCAGAGTAATTTTCATAAAATTCCTGAACATCCGGAAGATCCTTTCCGTCTAATTGGCTCAGAAGAATTCTCCTCCAACTTTTCACATCAGGAGACATATAGATTAGATCTTTATTCGTATAGGCTGGTATGGGGATATTTGAAAAAACCGTCGTTGCCAATTCTTCGCTAGTCCATAAAATGCCTTTTGGTAATTCTGTTAGACCATATTGTTGCTCAAGTATGGCTTGGTATTCACTCAGTTTCTCGCCAAATCTTTGAGTAACATCTCGATACTTTACAAACTCCTCTTCCCTTTCAAAAGCGTATATTTGTTTCATTCTTCTCCCCCAGTTTTCCGCGATAGTAATAAAGCGATTGCTCTTATTTCGAAATTGTTTCCGATAAAACAACTTCCAAAAAATTATCAAGCATTATATGATAGATTTCTGGCTGTTCAATATTAGCTGTATGCCCAGCATTCGGAACCAATCCAACCTTACTATCCGCTTTCATTTTTTTGATATAGGCAGCTGCTTCTACCTCATATCATTCATTCCCGCCATTCAGGATGAGCATTGGTATCCTTATGCTTTGAATATGCTATACGCTATATTTGCATCATTCTCTTCAATATTTGAGAAATATTCATATTGTTTCTCCATAATCCCTTCTAGCTCTTCGGGAATGAACGGTGCATAACCTGTAAGGACAATACCGTTCATGAACTCTGGCACTCTTAAAGCACTATGCATGGCTAAGGAAGCTCCTCATGATCACCCGGCTATAAATCCTTCCCCTTAATTCTTCATTTGAGTAATAACGTAATTAAGAGTTTCCTCAAAATAGAGGCTTCAACAGGTGCATTCCATGCTCCGGTATATCCAACAGCATGCTTATCTTCGAAATAAGCTATCTGATCTGTAAAATGTGTTTCAGCCGTCCCCATAAAACCGTGTAAGAAATAGACTTTCTTCATTAAAATCTCTCCCTTGTTCATGCATATATCATCTGCTGTCCTATAATTAATTCCCAGAATGAAAGAGTACTTCTATGGTTCAGACATACCATTTGCCAATAGTAGTAGATAGATTAATATGGATAATGGAATCATTAATGCCATATTCGAAAGGATGCTAAACACTTTTACAGCGCTTATTTTAGATTTGGCTCCCAAAATTAACGACACCAAAAATCCAATGTCGATCAAAATATACAAGAAAATGAGATTCCATAGATTTAAGTTCGGAGACCGGTATACAAAGAAAATAAATAATGCCATTAAGAACAATACGAAGGTTAATAGGATTGGAAAAAAATCTTTAAATTGTTTCAATGTATTCACCTCCTTTCATATTTCACTTTATAATAAGGAGTTCAACAAAAAAGGTATTAATCCTTCTTGGAGTAATACCCTCGTTAAGTGAACAGGCAAGTCTCAATAAAAGAGGCCTCTTCATATATTCACTTTGTCTACTGGAACAGCTTCTTCCTCATGAGGAAAAAGCCTATCATGATCTTCAGGACGGCTTCTAGTCACATAGGTCCCCGCGACCCAATCATGCAGACTACGTTTGTCTTTTCGGATACCGACCATCAGCCCAGATACCAAAATGAGGCCAAAGAGGCTAAAGGTCCCGATTTCTAAGGCAATAGACGCCGCATTTAATCCTTCTATTTGATGAACCTCACTTGTTCGTTCATCCACCAGCCTAATCCCGGCATCTGACTCCAGCCAAACAGTCTTATCAGACAAAAACAACTCGACATTCTGCTGGCCTAATATAGCGTAACAGACGATAAGAGCAATCAATAATGGCGAAAGATATAACAACCCGCCAAGAATATTTCTCCTCATCATATTCCAAAAACCCACATTTCTTCCGTCCGTGCGGATAATTCGAATACCTAGAGCTCGTTTCCCGACAGTGTACCCGTACCACAACGCCGGGAGCAAGAAACGATAGGCATCAAATAATGAATTAATCAATTTCGTAGCTGCGCTTTCAGAGAAGAGAATAAAACAGAGAAAACCGAGGACCAAAAATAAAAGCCCATCGAGAAGGGCTGCACCAGAGCGAATCCAGAAGCCTGCTGGTTGATTCAAATCATCTTCCCCCTTTAGTAACGATCTTTCTATTGATAAGTCCGTGCACTAGTATATCGGAAAAATAAGGAAAATGTAAGGTGCGAAAGATCAAAAGCTTCAAACGTATTTATTAAGCAATTTTTGAATTTCATCTTCTCTAGAACAGAAGTTTCCACCTATACTCTTGACGAAAAAGGTCAACAGCAAAAGACCCTTTAGCAATAAAATAACCGATTGCTAAAGGGCCTCATTCTTGAAATCAATTTATCTATTAAACTGTCAGCTGACTTTCCGTCCATTTCTTTGTACGGAGACGGCGATATTTCCACGCCAATGTCAGCAAGGTCCCGGTAATGGAGACAGCGGTGAATATACCGAGCACCCCGATATTTTGCCACATATAGTCGAAATTTCCGCTTGAGATGACTGCTTTAAAGCCTCGGACAGAATAAGTCATCGGCAGCCAGGCATTGATATCCTGCAAGGTGTCTGGAATCAATTCTAATGGGAAGGTTCCAGCACTGGTTGTTAATTGAAGGATAAGCATAATAATCGCGATGAAACGCCCTGGGTCGCCCATGGCTGTCACAAGGAATTGTATGATTGACATGCAGGTGATGCTCATCGCGCATGCCATCAAGAACAGAAGAGGTACACTTTGGACCTCTAAATCAAGCGCATAAAGGATAATTCCTGTCGCGATAAGGGCTTGCAGCAATCCAACGATGATGATGACACCGAATTTGCTCAAGAACCATCCAAAGAATGATTTTGGTTTACGCGCCGGATCCTTCATCGGATAAACCACCGTCAAGAGCAAGGCCCCGACGAATAGTCCCATTGATAAGAAGTATGGAGTTAAGCCGGTTCCATAGTTAGGCACTTCCCCATTTACGACCTCTTTATCTGTTTTAACCGGGCTTGCCATCATTTCATAGGTTTTATTGTCCGCCTTAACAGAGCTTCCTTCCTCTGCAGCATCCTTCAAGGCATCCGTTAATTCGCTTGATCCGTCCTTCAACTCTCCTGTTCCATCAACAAGCGCACCAGATCCGTCCGCTAATTGAGAGGAACCATCTGCAATCTGGCTTGCACCCTCCTTCAGCTCGGTTGTACCGTTCGCAAGCTTTGATGCCCCGCTAGAAAGCTTCTCTGTTCCAGTTTGAACCTGACTGAAGCCAGCATTAAAGGTATCGAAGCCGGAGAGCAAGGTCTTTTGCCCTTCAGCAAGCTGATTTGCACCGGTTTCAAGCTGGGTTCCGGCTTGAGCCAACGGGCTTAAAGCCTGGTCATTGAATTGCCCAATTCCTGATGCCAATGTTTCAGAGCCATCCTGTAATTGAGATACCGCTCCAGCAAGTGCTGCCAGCTGATCCCCGCCTGGAAGCTGCTGCGTCCCCGCTGATACTTGGGCACTGCCTTGTTCCAGTGCAGATAATTGAGCGATATACGCTTGCTTCTGCTCATCTGTTAATGGCAAGGAATCCAGCAAGGCTGTCAATTGCTCATTTAGTTGAACAATTCCAGTATGCAAATCACTGGCACCCTGCTGCAGGGAGGTAATCCCGCTTGCTGCATTGCCTAATTGATTTGTTTGCTCCTCGAGGCTGCTCAATCCGCTAGATAGTGTATTGGCTCCTGTTTGGATATCAGCAAACTTTCCGCTTGCACTTGCCAAGCCGGAATTAAACTCCGTGATTCCATCGGCTAAAGCGGCTGCTCCGCTTTGAGAGGACTGCACACCCTCATATAATTGGTTTTTTCCATTACTCAGCTCATTAACGCCATCAGCTAATTCAGCTGTTTTATCTGCGAGCTCCTTCGCCCCTTCCTCAAGGGTGGATGCTCCCTTTGTCAGGTCAAGCTGAGAGCTTGCCAAGGTTTCAAGATTGGTCTTAATTTCCGCTGCGCCATCGCCCAGCTTGCCGATTCCATCTTGAAGCTTGGAGGCTCCATCACCTGCTTCAGCGTACCCATCAGCCATTTCCGTCACCTTTTCAAAAATCGTTTCAGCATAGGTTTCACTAACCTCATCTGAAATGGCCTCCTTAATTTTCTCAATACCGGATTCCGAAATCTTCGAAGCCGTATAGTTCAAGGACTGGTTTGGCACATAGACCAACTCGAGTTTCTCAGGCTTTTCATCAAGCAAGGTTGTAGCATTCTTGGAGAAATTCTCGGGTATTTGAACAATTAAATAATATTCATTATTTTCAAGACCCTCGTAGGCTTCATCCTTGTCAACGAATGTATAGTTGAAGGATTTATCCTCCTTCAAATTTTCTGTCAAATCCTTGCCCAAAGTAAGATGATCGCCCTCAAAGTCAGAGCCTTTATCAAGATTGACGATAGCTACCGGCAGTTTTTCAATATTTCCATAGGGATCCCAGAAGGCCCATAGGAATACACCGGCATAAATAATCGGAAGGAATATGATCGCAATTAACGAGATGGCCATCATCTTGCTTTTAAAGATGTCCTTCCATTCTGCCAGCCATAGCTTAAAAGCATTCATGCTTTATCCCTCCTACCCCAAAACTTAATGACCAATATTGAATTTTAGTCATTGTGGTCCAAATAACAGGCTGCCTATGCATAAGACAACCCTTCAAATAAATATAATTTAAAATAGTTTGCTATTTCCTCTTCAGACAACGGTTCATGCTTTTCTTCCCAATCATAAATAAGTGCCTTATACATTTTAACAATGATAAAGGCTGTTAAATTCGGGTCACATTCTCGAATTTCCTTCATCTTGATGGCTTTATCCACTTTCCTCCTGATGGCTTGGAGGATATGCTCTTCCAATTCATCTACAGCCTCAAGTACGGCTGGTGTTCCAATCTCTTTGGCCTCCATAATAAGTTTGGCCGTCAGCTGATGGGACTTTCGAAATGTTAGAAGCCGACACAGAATGGCATGAACATTCTCAAGTGTTGTGTTATCGCTTTTGATCGCATCCTCTGCCTCAGCATTCATCTCGAGGATAATCATGCTAACAACCTCTCGGAACAAATCCTCCTTCGTCTTGAAAAAGGTATAGATTGTTCCCTTCCCGACGTTGGCGCTCCTTGATACTTGATCCATCGTCGTCGCTTTATAGCCATAATTGCTGAAGCTATGTATTGCTGCGTCAAGAATCAGCTTTCTTCTGTCAACAGCCATTCCCTCACCTCGGTTATTGACCAAATGAACAATCTGGTCAATTTAAAATATGAATAATACATTATCAAAATCTGCGTGTCTCGTCAAGTAATTAGATACACTATTATTTTTGTGTCAGCTGGGTAAATAAAGAAAAGAACAAGGAGGGACAATATGCTGAAATGGATCTTAGCAGCAGTTGGAATCTATCTCATCTTTCTATTCACTGAAGCTCTCATCTCTTACTATTTCCACAAGCTGCAGCAAAAATTCATCTTCCCAACGGGTAATTCAGACAAAGAGAAAGAGAGCCTCTAATAAAAGACGGCTCTCCTTTCATTACGCTGTTTGAATCATTTTATTTTCTATTTTGTACACTTGATCAGCCAGTTCCCATACATCCTCATTATGGCTGATTAAGAGAACCACCTTATCGGCTGCATGACGTTTGATTGTCGCCAGTACCGCTTTTTCGTTCAAGGCATCAAGATTGCTGGTCGGCTCATCGAGAATGAAAATAGGGGAATCCTTCAGGAACATCCTCGCTAAGGCGATACGCTGCACTTGTCCGCTCGACATATTGGCCGCGTATTCCTCCATAAATGTATCCAGACCTTTCGGCAGACTCTCTACATATTCGGAGAGGCCTGCCTTGAAGCAGGCTTGTTTAATCTGCTCATCTGTGTATCCCTTTTGATAGAGGGTCAGATTATTCCGCAGTGTATCTGTGAACACCGTAGTGGAGGCTGTTACTAGACCAATATTTTGACGGAGACTCTCATGAGAATAACACATAGCAAGCTCATCATTTATATAGACATTTCCCTCAAGCGGTCTCAGATTTTGCAGCAGTAAAGAAATAAGCGTTGATTTACCCGTACCATTCGCTCCTCTAATGGCGGTAATCTCTCCCTTATGAAAAGTCAGATTAACATGTCTGTATAACTCCCGGCCATTTTCATACCCAAATTTCACATCTTCAAAGCGGATCGTCTCCACCTGATCAAGCTTCTTTCTTCCGCTATAGAGGATATCCGGTTTCAAATTGAGAAGACGGAGAACGCGTTTCGCACTGGCGGACGTATGGACAAGACTCGCACTTAATTGCGAAAGAGCAAGGCTTGGACCGAAGGAGGAGAACAAGACAAGCATAGCAAGCAGAACAGCTCCCATGTGGGCTTCCCTTTCCGTAATGAAATAGACAGATGTGAATAGCTGTACAAAAACAGTTAGATAAATCATTGTATCAGTTAAAGCTTTCAATAGCCCTTCATGTCTTTTTAAATTCTTCGTCGTACCATTCAGCTCATGACTGTATGTGTCAATGGAATGAAGAGTATGATTCTTTTTCCCAAAGATAATGATTTCCTTTATTCCCTTCAATGAGTCCATTAAGAAGCTGCTCAGCATCCCCTGCTTCGTGCGGTAAACCTCAGCAGATCTCTGTCCAAAGCGGTACACCGCCACCGGAATAAGATAGCCAATCACCCAGTAACTGATCACCCCAATCAACGCATATAATGGATGCAAGCTATATAACATAGCACCATAAACAATCATAGTAGCAATCCAAATGAACACAGGAGCAATCGTATGGGCATAAAAGACCTCGAGGAGCTCGACATCCTTTGTCACAATGTTCATCAATTCACCCTTGCGAATCTCCTTTAACTGGTTTTCCGTCAAGAGCCGCAGCTGTTTAAATACTTTCTCGCGAATGATGGCAAGAAGGCGAAAGGCGATATAATGGGTGCAGTATTGCTCGCTAAGACGAAAGACCGCCCGTAAGACACCTGCAAGAAGAATGGCGTATATCAGAAGCTTCAATGAGCCGTATTCTCGAATTCCCGCGATCTGCAGAACACCCATCCCGCCAGCAAAGCTTATGGCTGTAATCGCCAAATAGCCTAATGTACCTAATGCTATGGTCAGAAGCATTAAAGGCAGCAATGGTTTTAAGAGGCTGACAAGCTGCCGAAGTTCTTTAAAGGTTAATTTCTCCATACTCTCTACGCTCCTACATTATCACGAAGTGTATTTAATGATTGCTGTTCTTCCCATAGGCCAGCATATACCCCGCCTTTTTGAAGAAGCACCTGATGGGTGCCCTGTTCAGCAACCTCTCCATTCTCCATGACGAAAATGGAGTCTGCCTGTACAAGATTTTGAAGATGATGGGTAATGACAATGACCGTCTTGCCCTTCTCTTTCAGCAGAGCGATGGTTTCCATAATCTCCCTCTCACTCTGCTGGTCCATATTGGCTGTTGCTTCGTCAAAGATCATGACCTCAGGGTCTTGCAGGAGCATTCGGGCTACCGCAAGCTTTTGCTTTTGCCCGCTTGAGAGGTTCGCTCCTTCACTGAGAACAGGCTTCTCTAATCTACCTTGGAATTCTGGCAATCGGACAAAAGCCAGCATGTCATTGGCTTCTTCCTCTGTCAATGAATCCTTAGCCATTTGCAGATTGGAAAGAATAGTCCCTTCAAAGAGATGCGACTGGCTGGCAACGCTGCCGATATACTGATGAATGACTTCAGTGGACAGCTCTGCAAGATTGGCAGAGCCTAGGAATACAGCTCCCTCATCCGGCTCAATGAAACGCTGCAGCAAATGACTGAGGGTCGTTTTCCCTGAACCAGATACCCCGGCAATTCCAGTTAAATGCCCTTTTTTAAGGACAAGGAAGTCCATTTTTATCGTACTTGATGATTGCGGATAGGTGTAGGATAGCTGCTGGACCATCATGCTTCCCTCTATATCTGTGCATACAGCTGCCTTTTCATTTTCCACCGGCAATTGAATAAGATGCTGCAATTCCTCCATCGCACTTACGCCATTCAAGCCCACATGAAAGTAAGAGCCGAGTAAACGCATCGGCAGGAAGAATTCGACTGCAAGCAAAGCAAAACAGACAAAGCCTAAGAAGGAAATGTTCCCGTTTTGGTAACTGCCCACAGACAGCGCGATTCCAATTGCCGTACCGCCATATGCGATTAGATCCATAATAGTAATGGATTGCAGCTGCATCGTCAGCACCCGCATCGTCATCCGACGGAAATCCTCTGACTCCCGGTCCATCATTTGTTGATATTCCCGGTCCCCCTCATACATTTTCAATATAGGCAGACCTTGCACGCCTTCAACAAATCGCTTTCCGACATTTAAATACTTATTCCAATAGGTACGAAACACTTTCTTGCCAATCTTCACCCCAGCAACGATAGCAACAGGGATGAGATAGACGCTGATCATCAAGACTAGGGCAATCTTCCAGCTGACGGCTGATAAAGGAACAAACAAAATCATCGGAGCAAGAATACTGTATGCAAACTGAGGGAGATAGCGGCTGTAGTAGACCTCAATATTCTCGATTCCTTCCACACTCAGCTGACTGATTTTACTGATTTCAAGCTTCGTTACTTGCGCTGGCTTTAAAGACAGCACATTTTTGAACAAATCCCTTCGAATCACATATTTCAACTGATGGGAAGTATAATGGGTCAAATAAGTCGATATGTAATGGCAAACGGCCTTCACTACTAATAAAAAGGCAATGAGACCTGTGAATTTTCCTGTGATTGTCCATTCTTCCGCAAACATCAAGTCACTGAGCACACTGGCAATTTGAAAGGCGAGCAAAATATTTACACAAAGATTGATGATTTGCAGAACGGTTATCCAGAGGACAATATGAAATACTTTATATTTTTTCGCGAATTGCAGCATTTCCTTTTGAATCATAAATTCACCATATCCTTTTTCTTATCAATCGTCGGCATGCGGCAGATAACAATGAGCTTTACAATCGCCAGTACAGCCAAGAAAATCCGTACATGTGTATTGGCTATCACTATACCGCTCAACAGCAGCAGGGCATAGACGGTCATAAGCAGTTCGACCTTCTTCTTCAAACTCAAGCCGCCTGCCTCGAGAAACGGCACCGCATATCTTTTATAAACACGTGATTGTTTGAGCCAGCGTTCACAGCGCTCTGAGCTCTTTGCGAAAAGGGCAGCAGCCAACAGAATAAACGGAGTCGTTGGCAGCAGCGGCAGTACGACACCAATCAAGCCCAACCCGGTAAAAAGCCACCCTAATAGGAAGAATACTTTCTTTTTCATCTCGGTTTTCACCTCTCCTAAACTACATGAATCAGCACAAGCCAAACGATAGACGCTGCCACCAGGCTTAAGTGCACAGCCGTTTTAGCCCTTCTCTTATACAAATAAGGAATTAAGCTTGCCGCCAGTAACAGCAAAGCATATAAGATATAACCAGAATTCGTGAAATTTTTCACAATAATATATACAATAAAGCTTACAATCGTTAATAAACCAAAGATTCGATGAAGCCATTTGAGGGGCTCCGTACGTTTAGCTAAATAAACGAAACCAAATATGATGGCCAGCATCAATCCAAGTTTATGAATCATCATCAACACCATTTGTCACCCACCTACACTATGTAACTAATTACTATATTAAGATTATTGATAATGATTCTCACTGTCAATGCATGTGTTAAAATTACATTTTTTTGTTAACTTTACAGCGATTGAAGAATGCATTTCTAACGAAAAAAAGATGCCGTGAAACCCATCTATTTAGCGGGTTCATGACATCTCTCCATCTGTTTAGCGCATGCTGGCCAATTCTTTTTCAACATTGGCTTGTTGTTTCATATGATTAAGAACCTTCCCAACAGCAGCGACACCTTGATCAATACAATCCGGCATGCCTACCCCTTTATGAGAGGCTCCTGCTAAATAAACGCCAGGAAGCTCTACGTTCATCAAGCTCTCAACCTTTCTGAGAGTAGAAATATGCCCGACTTTGTATTGCGGCATTGCCTCTCTCCAGCGGCTCACCACCGAGAATTGCGGTTCTTCTGTAATATTCATAATATGATTCAAATCCTTCAGAACAAGCTGAACAATTTCCTCATCGGACAGGTCAACAACCCCTTCATCGCCTGGTCTGCCGACATAGCAGCGGAGAAGTACCTTGCCTTTTGGAGTAGAATGCGGCCACTTTTTATGTGTCCACGTGCAAGCCGTTATGCGGCAAGGGCTATTGCGCGAGACAACAAATCCTGTCCCGTTAATGTCCTGCTTAACTGCCTGCTCATCAAATGCGAGTGACACAGTTGCAACTGATGTCGACGGCATATGCTGAAACGGCTTGAAGAATGAATAATCGGGAAACATGTGCGGGATAGCTTGATGCGGCGTTGTTACAATCATGGCAGCTGCCTGCATGAATTCCCCATTGCTCAATTCAATGGTATATCCTTGAGCTTGCTTCGTTACACTCTCAACCGCGAGATTCTTACGCACCATCTCAGGCGGAAGCTGAGCTTCAATCGCATTAATGAGTGATTGAAGGCCTTTTTCGAATGTACGGAACATCCCGATACGGTGATCTGTCTTCTTGACATCCTTCTCTGTCTTTGGAGCTTCCTTCCTCGAGCGGTTCTTCTTCGTTCCAAGGATAAGGCTCCGATGCTTTTGCTCGGTTTCCAGCATATCAGGAAATGTTGATAAGATGCTCAATTGGTCGAGATCCCCTGCATAAATACCCGACATGAGCGGCTCAACAAGGTTTTCTACTACCTCATCACCAAGCCTCCTTCTCAGGAAAGGACCGAGAGGCTGATCACCAGTTTCCTTTGAACGCGGCAGAACAAGATCCATTGCAGCTCTCACCTTCCCAGCTGGTGAGAATAGGCGGCTTTTGATGAAGGGGCTGATTTCAGTCGGGATACCCATCACAGCTCCGCCTGGAATTGGAAGAAGCTCATCATCAATCAAGATATAAGATTGCCCGGTTGAATTCGGAACAATGGTCCCTTCTATCCCGACATCCTTGGCTAACTGTGTCATACTTTTCTTGCGGGCTAAAAAGGAATCCGGGCCCCGTTCGATGACGAAACCATCTCTTTCAACCGTCTGCATCTTACCGCCAAGACGATCAGAGCTCTCTATTAGAACCACGCGATACGGCAGATGCTCTTCTTCGATTTTCCTTTGCAGATAAAAGGCTGCCGCCAATCCTGTCAGTCCTCCGCCAATGATTGCTATCTGTTGGTTGTTTGAGTCCACCTGTATCCCCTTCTCTTTTCCGAAATGATTACTTGCGTACCGTTAATTCAGCAATAGCATCTACCATGGCTTGCACAAACAATGGATCAGTGTTTGGCATGGCTGGACGGTAGTATGCGGCACCAACCTCATCCGTTACGACCTTGCACTCATAATCATTGTCATACAGAACTTCCAAATGCTCAGCCACAAATCCTACCGGCGTATAGACAAAAGCTTTATAGCCTTTTTCTTCATGCAAATCCCTTGTTAAATCCTGTACATCTGGACCAAGCCAAGGCTCGGGTGTTTGTCCGGCACTTTGCCAGCCGACCGCATAATTCTCCACACCTGCTCCTTCAGCAATTAATTTAGCTGTTTCAGCCAATTGATCAGCATATGGATCGCCCATACTGATAATTTTCTCAGGTAAGCTATGGGCAGAAACGATTAAGGCTGCATTTGCTCTTTCTTCTTCAGGCATTTGGGCAAATGTTTCTTTCACCTTATCTACCCAATACTGAACAAATTTAGGCTGTGTATACCAGCTTTCAACAGAGGAAATGTTGATTCCATATTTAGCTGCCTCTTCTTTGGCACGTCCATTATAAGACTTAATGCTGAATGTGGAATAATGAGGTGCCAGTACAATACTAACTGCCTCTGTAATGCCATCATTATGCATTTTCTTCACAGCATCCTCAATGAAGGGTTCAATATGCTTCAAACCAATATAGGCAACATATTCTACCTCATCCTGTGCTTCATTCATGGCTTTCTCAAGGGCAGCAGTTTGTTCTTCAGTCGTCTTTGCTAGTGGAGAAAGTCCGCCAATAGCAACATATCTTGATTTCAAATCCTCAAGGCTTTCCTCTGACGGCTTTCTGCCATGACGGATATGTGTATAATAACGTTCAATATCTTCTTCTTTATAAGGTGTTCCATAGGCCATGACTAATAGGCCGACTTGTTTGCGTTCAGACATTATACGAATCCCCTTTATCATTATTTCATTCTTGCAGAATACTCATGGATGAAAGCGGTGAGTCTCTTTAATACATCTGGGTCAACACTTGGGAATACTCCGTGTCCAAGGTTAAAGATATGTCCTGGATGCTGAATCCCTTGGTCAATAATCTCGCTTGCTTTCTTCTCGATTACATCCCACGGGGCCTTCAATAGGGCTGGGTCAAGATTTCCTTGAACAACCTTATCTACTCCAAGCTCTCGTGCCTCTGGTATCGACAGCCTCCAGTCTAGTCCTACGACATCAAGAGGCAAGGAATTCCATTCAAGTGCAAGATGAGAGGCTCCAACTCCAAACATAATCAACGGGACATTTTCTTCTCTCAATTCTGTGAATATTCTTGTCATGATTGGCTTAATATAATAGTGATAATCCTGTACATTTAGTGCACCGACCCAGGAATCAAAAATTTGAATAGCTCTGGCACCGGCTTTGATTTGAGCCTTCACGTAAACAATGATCATGTCGGCAAGCTTGTCCATTAACATAAACCATGCTTTTGGATCTCCATACATAAGCGCTTTTGTTTTCGTATAGTTCTTGGACGGTCCTCCCTCAACCATATAACTGGCAATGGTGAACGGGGCTCCAGAGAATCCGATTAACGGAACGTTCAATTGTTCCTCTGTCAACAATTTGATTGTTTCAAGGATATAAGGAATATGTTCCTCCGGGTTCAATTCCCCGAGTCTTTCTACATCCCCAAGGGTTCTGATAGGGTTGGAGATAACAGGACCAATGCCTGATTTAATATCAACTTGAACACCTATCCCAGGGAGAGGACTCATGATATCCTTATAGAGGATGGCAGCGTCCACATCATATTGTTCAACTGGGAGTCTTGTTACATAAGCGGCCAATTCAGGCTGATGGGTTATTTCAAATAAAGAGTACTTCTCTTTGATCTTCCTATATTCCGGCTGTGAGCGACCAGCCTGTCTCATATACCAGACCGGCGTGTAATCAACCTTTTCGTTCCGGGCAGCTTTAAGGAAGGTATCATTGAATTTTTTCGCCAAATGCTGTTCCACCTTTCGTCATCTTCATTCTATTTAATTTTCGTATACACATTGTTAGAATTAGGCATCAATAACAACTATATCCTTTCATATTCAAGTTGTATATGAAACCTGTCGAACTGTCATTAAATCGTCTTATTTATTCTATCTATCATTTACTCTCACAGTTTATGAGGATATTTACGGAGGTAAAATATCCAAAATAACGTAGCGAGACCAACTATTCTCAATTGCGACTCCATTATACTAAAATATTTAAACAGGGGGCAAACGATGAACTTCTATATTACGTCAGGTACATTGTCATTTTTGAAAATCATTCAACAAAAGCATTCATCCTCCAAGACGATCTTATTAAATAACCCGAGCACATCCATGCTTCTTCATGAAAGCAGCGGGAAAAGCTTCTTTCAATCCCCTCGTACATTTGAAGTCATTGAACAGTCTGGACAATTAAAGCAGGAGGGCTTCTTCTCCTTGCACTATATCCCTGTCTCACCGGAGGACCGCCCTTCCTTTGAGCAAGATTTAAAGAAGGCGGCCCAACATATCCCCGAACAGCCTGGTCTCCGTGCCTACCGATTGCTTCGTCCGATTTCATCTGACTCCTATGTGGTTTTGACTAACTGGTCGAAAGAGCAGGATTACGCACGATTTGACCAGGCTAAAATCTTCACAAATAAGAAATTGGAAAGCCTCTTTAACACCCAAGTCCTTTTTACAGGAAAACCGTACACAACTACCTTGCATGCCTACAAGGATAAAGATAAGGATTAGACAAAGAAAGGAAGCTTCCGATTCATGGAGCTTCCTTTTTCATGCCCAAAATGGAACAAATCTCCTTTATAACAGGAGCTTCTGCTATAATGAGCGTATTCAGTTCCGTATATTTAGTCATTTCCAGATGAGAGCTGTAGATAGTTTAAAAATGGTAAAATCTGTGAATAAGGTAGTAAGATGCACGTTAGGGGAGGAAGGAAAATGGAAGAGATTCTTAATCAAAAACTCGAGCAGTATTATGACGAAATGATTTCCATCCGCCGTCACCTTCACATGAACCCAGAGCTTTCCTTCCAGGAGAGGAAGACTGTTCAATTTATCCAAACATATTACAAAAAGCTGAACATACCTGTTCGCACAGGTGTAGGCGGCGGAGGAATCGTAGCCACAATTGAGGGAAAACAGCCCGGACGGACTGTTGCACTGCGCGCCGACTTTGACGCACTGCCCATTCAGGATGAAAAGCAGGTCCCATATCGTTCAACTGTAAAAGGCGTGATGCATGCCTGTGGACATGATGGACATACTGCTCTGCTGCTCGTTCTTGCCAAAGCATTAAAGGAAATGGAAAATCAACTCACTGGCAATTATGTATTCATTCACCAGCATGCAGAGGAATTGGCTCCTGGAGGCGCCAAACCGATGATTGAGGATGGTTGCCTCGATGGAGTAGACGCGATATTTGGCACCCATTTGTGGGCTCCTTATCCTACCGGTGAGATTTATTGCAGCCCTGGTCCCGTCACCGCTGCGGCTGACAGATTCCAAATTACCATTAAGGGAAAGGGCGGTCATGGGGCAGAGCCGCATACCACCAAGGATGCACTCGTCATAGGAACGGAAATCGTATCACTTCTACAACTGATCACAAGCAGAAAAATCAACCCGATGGATTCAGCTGTCGTCTCTGTCGGACAGTTCAACGCAGGAAATGCCTTTAATATCATTCCGAGCGAAGCCTATCTAGAAGGAACTGTACGAACCTTTTCGACAGAGCTGCAGGACTTCATCATCGAGGAGATGGAGCGAATCATCAAGGGGGCATGCACTGCACATGATTGTGATTATGAATTCCGTTACTTCAGAGGTTACCCGCCGACCGTCAACCATGAAAAGGAAACAGATTATCTCATCAGCAAGGCAGAGGATGTAGTCGGGTTCCAGCACGTCCGCCCATTGGACCCGCTCATGATTGGGGAGGATTTCTCCTATTATTTAGAGGCCGTACGGGGAGCACTCTTCCTGACAGGAGCAGCGCCGTCAAATACGGATTATCCGTATCCTCATCACCACCCAATGTTTGACTTTAATGAAGAGGCAATGCTGATTGCCGCTAAAACACTAGGCTATGCCGCAATCGGCTTTCAGGAATGGCGCTATTTTTAATAAGAATGCAAGAAGGAGGAGCCTTTAAGCTCCTCCTTCTCCTATCACTCTTATACGAAAGGCATTTTGGGCCGTTTCACCAAGCTGGTCCAGAAGCTGATGGTTCGCATATGCGCCAACTGCTGCGCCAAAGCCTGGGATAAGCTGAAACATTTTGACAAAGTCAATCGCATCCCTATACTCCTGCTGGAAGCTATCCCAATCAATATTCTCGTACTGCTCCTTTTCCTTCTCCCAATTTAGGATAATCGGAAGAAGCTCCTTCTTTTTCTCCACAGATGAAAAGGCAAGCTGGAAGACTAGCAGAATAAAAATCCGTTCACTTAATTCCTTCGGGTTATAGCCATAAATCCTGCTCAAAGCATATAAATAATTCACCTTGATAGACAGAAGCAGCGGAAAATCGGCCAATGCAATAACTCCTCCGCCAAAGCCTGTACCGGCACCTTCGACAACAGCTGTCCTTCGATAAGCCTCAAGTGTACGCTCCGCGGCCTCATCCATCTCAGCAAGCGTATCATGGCCGTACTCCTTTTTCGGCACATAGGAAGAACCCGCAAGCACACCCTCTACCATTCCTTTAACCGAAAGACGGAAGGCATCATTTATCTTCTTTGGCAGCTTCGCACTAATGAAATTCTGGGCATTCTTTGACATCCGTTCCATCCTGCTCGGTTTCGCCAGAAGTTTCTTCTCCCAAATGGCCAAGTCTTGCATAACCTTCCGTTCATATGAGTCAGACATCCATCTTCCTCCTTTTCATTCCTAGACATATCGAGGCAATGTTGGTTCTACTAACAAACAGCGTGGATGAAGCCCACGAATGAAGTTCCCCTTATTCCTGCATTTTACGGCTTGCAAACATCCTGAAAAAGACAATGACTGCTAGACCTAGAATAAGTGAGAGCCCAGCCAATTGAAGGCTTCCTCCAATTAATATGCCAATGGCAAAGAAAAAGCACTGAATCACCATTAGGATGGTCAATAAATCCATAACCGCCTTCTTGCGGTATGCAGGATTGTATGGATACAGCTCGATGGTCATCTTCTGGTCATGATGATGCCAGATCGGCAGCAATTGCAGACCTGTCATATAAAGAAACAGCACTGAGACAAACACTGAGCCCCAGCCCAGATCGGCAAAGGCTACAACCAAAAAGGCGATGATGGATAAGCGCATATATAAACCAAAATAATCATTTGCTCGCACAAATGTACGGGCATATAAATAGCTGAACGGATTCTTCGTTCTGCCTGAAAGCACCCGGATGATTGCAGACAGCCATCTGCGTTCCGTTATTTTCTCACGCAGCTTCGGCACATCCGTAAATAAATTTGCAATCCGGTAAAAGGCGGCCATTCTACCATTCTCAAGCTCAATCAGCCTTTCCCATTGAAGAACTGTATTTCTAGAGGACTTCACATAGTACAAGCACAAGCCAACTAATACAGCAAACACAAGCAGAATGAGAAGTACATTCGCACCCTTTACAATCAAATAAACTAACACACCGTTCAAAGCAAAGCGCACAAAGGTATCCACATATGGAGCATACGGCTCCCGGTCATACAGAACAAACCAGCGACCTGCCAAGTTAACCGCCTTCAGGATAAGCAAAACAATGAGAAGACTTAAGAATGAAAGCGCCTGCCCCCCCATTACCTGCATATACATCGGGGTCAAAACAGCTTGAATGATAAGCAAAACATATAACTGCATGACAAAGCTGAATACATAGGATCTCTTCACATACGAATCAAGCCTTGTCTCAATTGGCAGCAAAAAAACAATATCCGGATCTCGGAAAAAGGTTGTGAGCGGACTGATTGTCACGACGAGACCAAGTATGAGTGCCATAATAATCGGCGCCGGAAAATCTGGTGTTAAGGTTTTAACCCATTCACTGTAATAATAGCCTGCTCCGCCAATCAAAATAATCATCACAAACACTAAATGGCCATTGAATATATACTTTAAGTATTTACCGGTCTCCTTTAAAAAATGATTAAAGCGTTCCTTCCATAATGACTCAATCTTCATGGCGATCTTCCTTTGTCAGCTGCAAATAAATATCATCAAGCGAAGCACCCGGCATATCAAACTGGCGGCGAAGCTCCTCGAGATTTCCTTTAGCCCTAACTTCTCCTTCATGAAGAATAACAAAGGAATCACAATATTTTTCCGCTGTCGCCAATATATGCGTAGACATCAGGATCCCTGCTCCCTGCTCCTTCATATCCCCCATCATATCCAGCAAGGATTGAATCGCAAGCGGATCGAGACCAACAAACGGCTCATCCACAATATAAAGCGATGGCTCCACTAGAAAGGCACACATAATCATGACCTTCTGCTTCATCCCTTTCGAGAAATGAGCAGGGAACCACTTCAGCCTTTTCTCCATCCGGTATTCCTTCAATAATTTCGCAGAACGCTCTTCAAACGTCTTCTCATCAAGTCCATACGCCATCGCTGTCAAACGCAAATGCTCCTCAAGCGTAAGCTCCTCATATAAAATCGGTGTCTCTGGAATGAAAGAGAACTGCTTCCGATATGATTCCATATCCTCGGAAAACTTCTTGTCGTTTATCTTGATATCGCCTTTACGCGGGGTCATTAACCCAATAATATGCTTAATAATCGTTGACTTTCCGGCACCGTTTAATCCAATCAGTGCCACAAGTTCATTTGGTTTAACCTCAAAGCTAACATCCTTCAGGACAGGCGTTCTCGTATATCCGCCCGTAACATGGTTTATTTCAAGCAATGACATCGGTCATTCTCCTTTATCTTTTTCTTTCTTATATTGTAACAAATATGCCTTTCATACGGAAAAATCCTTCACCAAAAGTGACGCTCCGAAATCTTTTTTTAAAATTTCTCTCACCGATTGTATATATCCTGTCAAAGCGGGCAATCTATTATCAGAGAGGAACGACATACACTTAACCAGTAAGCGGGGGTGTTTGTTCGCGATAATGTAGGCTTTACCCTAAGGTAGATCAGTCATAACTTCTAAAAAAATGAGGTGTTCGCCAAAGGCCATAGTACCTGAAATTTGACTATCCAAATTATAAGGGGATGGTAGCGTTGGAAACATGGCATTAAGGTATCAAAAGTCGCTTCACTCAAAGCGATGTGGGGTGACTCGTACCAAGAAGCGTCTGGAAAACCAGTCAAAGGAATAAGCTTCCTCTCTATTGGGGGCGCAGCACATGCTGCGTCCTCTTTATTTTCCAGCTCATGCACCTGTCCTTTTTTCCCTTCAGCAATTGTGCTACACTAAAAAAAACACGATAAGAAAGGGTGTAAAGCCATGTCAGATTGCATTTTCTGCAAAATCATCAACGGGGATATCCCTTCCTCCAAGGTTTATGAAGATGAACATGTAATGGCCTTTTTAGACATCAGCCAAGTAACTAAAGGACATACCCTCGTCATCCCGAAAATACATAAAGAAAACGTATACGAGCTCACACCAGAAATCGCAGCCCATGTATTTGAGGCCGTACCAAAAATCGCACGCGCCATCAAACAAGAATTCAACCCAATTGGCATGAACGTCCTTAACAACAATGGCGAACATGCCGGACAATCCGTCTTCCACTTCCACATCCATCTATTGCCGCGCTACGGCGAAGGGGACGGCTTCGGTGCCGTTTGGAAAACCCATACGAGCGAATATACACCAGACGAGCTCAAGCAAATTGCCAGCTCAATTGGTCAGCATATTAGCTGATGACAGGGAAGCCTCCTTGGATGGGGGCTTCTTTTTTATGGTTGG